>JAITVM010000068.1 GCA_031285815.1 Clostridiales bacterium
AGTATTCTGATACAGCTTTTCCGAAAAAGCCCAAAGGGAACTCTGTTTGCGTGTGGATTATGTCTAATTTAAATTTTTTAATTTTAAGGATAAGCTTTGGTGGGTACATAAATGTAACCCGCCTTGATGGGAAAAATACAAACGGCATACTCGGGAGCCTGAAAACACGCGGCAAGGTAGCTTTAGAATCAGGGTCGGTGGTTGTAAAAATATAGACCTTGTGCCCTAGGCGGTTAAGCTCTTTTTCCAAGGTGCGGACAGATGTTGCGACGCCGTTTATTTGAGGATAATAAGTATCAGTAAAGATGCCGATATTCAAAATTATCAACCTCCAAATTTAATATTAACATAGTTTAAAACCCGGTTTTTTAATGCAGGGTTTTCGAAAAATTTATCTTTCTGTATATCTTCTTTAAGCCTACTTATTTCAGACCTCCGGCCTTCTTTTAAATATATGTCAATTAAGAGGGTATAAGTCATTAAATAATCTGAACCAAATAGGGCGGCTTCACGCAAAACATGTAGCGACTCCGCTAAACGGCCTTCTTTCATTAACGCCTCAGCCCATTTATTTAGCGCAGTTATATACATATTAAAATGTTCTTCATAATCGATTATTTTCTGGAGGTTATTTATGCCATAAATTTTTTTTAGCTCTAGGTTAGAAATTTGTTTGCCAAACCGGGCCATTTTTAGCTTTGATTTTTGTATAGCTGTGTTTTGGCATGTGGAAACATCAGAAATTTCGTTGTATTCTATAATAGGCAGCCTGTTTAAATCAGGCTTTACAAAATACGTTTCATCCAGGTTTTTTTTTCTGATTTGGTTAACCTCTTCTTCAGCTTCTATATATGTATCCATTTTTTTTCTGTAGCCTTTATTACCGAATTTTAAGTGTACTGTAAAAAAAATAACTAGGGCGATAAATATAATAAGCATAGGGGGTAAAGCCATAGCATCAGGACCTTTTCTGTAATATTTTTGTAAGCAGGCTTTCTGCACCATTTCAGCCAAATACAAAGCTATGCTGAAGCTTAGCTTTAAGTATACACGGTTTTTATTACAATAAAATTATATCTAAATAGCCGGAAAAAATACTCTGGAAAACAATTTGTAAGATATACCCGTACAAGTATACTATAATTTTCAGAAATTGTAAAAGGGTTTATAGCCTTATAATGCTACTGGGGGTATGTTAAATATTAAAAAAAATGCCTGCTATGCTTGACAAAAATTATCAGGTGGCATTAATATTTATAGAAGCATGGGTTTTATTTTTGCTAAAAGCTTGGGGGTTTTTATTTATGACAGTAAGCCTGAATGGGAACCAATTAGATGCTATGCGCCATTATGAGGGGCCTATGATGGTTTTGGCGGGCCCGGGTAGCGGGAAAACTACAGTTATTACATATAGGGTTAAGAATTTAATCGAAAGCTGCCATATACCGCCAAATAAAATATTAGTTATTTCTTTTACAAAAGCATCCTGCTTGGAGATGGAGGGCCGGTTTTTATCTATCTGTAATGCAAGGGGTGTTATGTTTTCAACATTTCATGCCCTTTTTTTTAAAATAATTAGGCAGCACTATGGATATATCATAAATGATATAATCGATGAAGATGAGAAACGTGAAACCCTAAAAAAAATTATAGCCCATAAAAAAATTTCCGTGCACGATATTGAAGAATTAGTTTCCAATATTATTTTAGAATTTTCAGTTATAGCAAGCAGCCTCTTGGACATTAAATACTATAGCCCCATTAATATGCCTTATGACGAGTTTGTTGATGTTTACAATTTGTACAGTGCGTATAAAAAGGGGAGCAATAAAATAGATTTTGATGATATGCTAATAAAATGCTATAATCTTTTTATGGCGGACCAGCAGGTTTTGGAATTTTGGCGGCGGAAGTTTTCTTTCGTTTTGATAGACGAGTTTCAAGATATAAACAGGGTCCAGTACGAATGTATTATGCTGCTCGTTAAAAAACATAAAAATATATTTATTGTAGGCGACGACGACCAAAGTATATACAAGTTTAGGGGGGCAGGCCCGGAGTTCCTGTTAAAATTCCCCGATGCATTCGAAACGCTAAAAAAAGTGGTGCTTAATATAAATTACCGTTCAACCGACAAAATAATTGATATATGTAACCAGGTTATCATTAAAAATAAATTCAGGTATGATAAAAAGATTACAGGTACTCAAAAATCAGGGGGTTCACAAGTAATACTCCGTTCAAAAGATATTAATTCAGAAGCGCTTAACATCGGCACAAAAATCCAATTGCTTAATAAAAAAATTTCATATAATGAAATAGCCGTTATATATCGAAATAATATTCAAGCAAGGTCTTTTGTAGATGTTTTTTTACACCTTAATATCCCATTTCAAATTAAGGACAAGGCGCCAAGTATTTATGAGCATTGGGTATTTAAAGATATCAAGGCCTATTTGAAATCTGCGCTTGCCCCGGATAATGACAGGTATGTTGAGAGGGTTATTAATAAACCGTCCCGCTATATTTCCAGAATAATAATTGCTGCTGCTAAAAAGAAGGAAGGCAGCCTTTTAAATAACCTTTTGCATTCTAAAGAGGCTAAGGCTTATCAAAAGAACAAAATTGAAGAATTTAAATTTTATTTAAATGCCATCAGTAAACGCACACCATATGAAGCGGTCAAATATATTAGGGAAGCGGCAGGTTATGATAATTATCTAAAGCAATATTCCGAATACCGTAAAATGTCCCCTAAAGGCTTGATTGAAATTATGGGGGAGCTTCAGGAATCTGCTAAAAATTTTCAAAGCATTGATGGGTACTTGGGGCATGTTGAAATGGTTTTAGAGGAAATAAAGGAATCCTATGAACAGCCTGCTAAAAACGGCGAAGCGGCAAACGGGGTGACGCTAAGTACGCTTCATAGCGTCAAAGGGCTCGAATATAATACAGTTTTTATTGCATCCTGTGTGGACGGGCTTATCCCATATGAAAAAGCGAAAACAGAACCGGAAATAGAAGAAGAGCGCCGCCTTTTCTATGTAGGGCTTACTAGGGCAAAAGAAAATTTATTTATATCAATAGTTGACCAAAGGTATGAAAAAGATGTTGGCTATTCAGTTTTTTTAGAGGGCTTATATAACCCTAAGCGCAAAACGCTAAAAATTTAAACCTGATTGGGCCTGGCGCAGCTTTATAATATAACACGTTTTATGCCTATATAAAATAAAAAGGAGTGGGGTAAAATGAAATCCAACAAAAAACAAAACAGAAAAAGAATTTTAACTGGCCTCTTAGCGGCCATAATGGCTTTGTTAATGATATTGCCGTTTATACTTCAGCTGATCCGTTAATAATAGTGTAGAAATAGCCTTCTGGGTACGGGGGCCATTTTTAAATATTATAGGGGTTTGTCTGGTTTTTATTGCAAATTGTGTGATTGGCTTGATTATTTCTATGGATTGTATTTATTATAGTGTATAATATAAATTTCACATACCCGGCATGGCCGGAATTAACCGATATACGAGGGGGAGCATATATGAAATCTACGGGGGTAATAAGGCGTATTGATGATTTAGGTCGGTTTGTTATACCAAAAGAGATACGCAGGAACCTGCACATAGGCCAGGGGGACTATATAGAAATTTATATTGAAGATGATGCGGTTGTACTACAAAAATTTGAATACAAATCAGATATTAAAGGGGTTGCTGAAGGTTTTGTAAAACAGCTGGAGGACTACGGCTATACTTATGAAGTTGTTGACGCTTTTAAAGGGCTTATTGAAAAACTGCCTTAAAATAATATATAAACCGTTAGGTTGCCTATCGCTGTAGGCTAAATAAACCTAACGGTATTTTTAATTTGTCAGCTGAACTGGCTATACTCAAACAAGATATTATTTAAAAGCGTATTATATTTTTTTAGGATAACCTCTTCATATTTGGATGCCTTAAATTCTTTCCATGCCAAATAATCTTCTAACCTGCGGCCCGCCGCCTGTAGTGAAACCTCAAAGGAATCATGTATGAGGGAATTGTTTATTATAGGGAAAAAATCTAAATGCTTATGTATAAGGATAGGCGGGGCCAATAAATTTCCGGCAAAGGTATTTGCTTCGCCTTCCATTTTATAATATAGGTAATCCGGCAGCCCGCCCTTTGATAATTCTGCCATATTATTATTTAAATGCTGCAGGGCGATGTGCCCCAGCTCATGTGCAAGTGTAAACCGGATGCGTAAAAAATTGTTATTATCATTATAAACAATTATATATTTATCGGCTTTTGAGTAATAAAAGCATTTGCCATCCCCTATTTTCAAAACCTGCTTTTTATTAAATGCATCACACCAGCATTCGTATTCAGATGAAGCCATAAGCAAAATATTACTCTGGTTCATGATAATATCATGTATATCAATTGGGAATTCTACTTTACAATTTAATAAAAAACGCTGGGAAGCCAAAAAAGCCCCATGATATTTTTCGAAATAAGATGCCATAACCTTATTATCCCGCCCGAGGAAGTTTTATAATAATTCCGTACAAAATAGCTATAATAAGGTAATCGGCTAGTTGCCCACTTCTATTTAATTCTTATGCACAAGCATAGGCTAACTTTTCTTTTTCCCCCTTTGGGAGATTAAAAATTCTATATATTCCGCAATCTGTGCATCTTCTTCAGGCGTTATGCCCCTTTCCTGCATCCTTCCGATTGAAATGAGTTTGTATTCATAATCCGTTGATTGTTGGGTATCATCCTGAGAGTTGCGGCCTAGTAGGAAATCTGTAGAAACGTTAAAATAATCTGCAATTTTATTGATATGCTTTAAATATGATTTGTTTTCACCGTTTTTCCATTTTGTTATGGTACCGCGTGACAACGCCAGGTTCGTTTCAAGTTCTTTTTGTTCTATACCCTTTTCTTTCATCAACTCTAAAATATTATTTAAAGTATCCAAAAAAATCACCTTCGACTTTGTGTAAAATGCTATAACTTGCTAAAAAAGCGACTGAGCTGTTTACAATCACTAAAATAGTGTTTATAATATAGTTATGCTTAATATTGATATCGGATTATTGAATTAAGAAGATATAAATATTTTTTAAGCTAATATATAAACCATATTACAATATATGTATTAAAAAAGCAATATATGTAACTTAAAGGGCGGGGGCTACAAAAAGTAAAAACCATGCTACGGTGAAACCCAAAATAATTATATAAACAAGGAGGGCATATGGGGGCGCATGTATCAAAAAAACATTTGCATTGCGCGATGATAGATAAGGATTTAAATTTTAATGAATTACATTGGGCGACAGGCCTTTCAAAAACAACTATATCTAAAGCGAATAAAGGCGGAAGGTGTAGCATGAAAACAATAAAAAGGATGGCGGCTGTGCTTGGTGTCGATGCAAATTATTTAATGGATGGTTTAAAAAATATATAAAGGGGCTGGATTATGAAAATAACTTTGGATGTGAATATTAATGAAGAAATCATTGGCTATATTAAAGGCATTATACAAAACTGCCAGGTTAATATAAACCATGGGGCATATAAAGTGCCGGGAAATAAAACAAATGTAGCACCAATAGAAGTGGGTGCTAATGGCGCCGGGCCTGCAAAGCCTGAGGGGCCTATTACGATAGAAGCCTTACGGGCTATTTTCACAGAAAAGATGAGGGAGGGGAAACAAAAAGAAATAAAAAATTTGTTGTCTGGGTTGGGTGTTAATAAACTAACTGACTTACCTGAGGGCAAATATGCTTTAGCATTAGATTTAATTTGTGGGGTGTAGTATGCCTAAGCATGCTTTGTTATCTGCTTCGTCTGCAGAGCGCTGGATAAACTGCCCGCCATCTGCCAGGCTGGAAGAAAAATTCCCAGACAAAACAAGCATCTATGCCGAGGAAGGCTCTTTGGCGCATGCAATGGGGGATTTGATAAACAGGTATAATTTTAAAATTGGCAGCATAAGCGGCGGGGAATTTATTTCCCAAATGGAAAAACTTAAGGCACAGGAATTATATAAAAAAGAAATGGATAACTTTGTTGAAGGCTATTGTAATTATGTTTTTGAAGAATATTGCAGGGTTTTAAATTGGCAGGAAAATAACTGGGCGGTAGCGATGTTTGAAGAAGCCGTGGATTTTTCTGAATATGTGCCCGATGGTTTTGGTACTGTAGACTGTGCAATTGTATCAAACGATGTTATAGAAGTAATTGACTTTAAATATGGGAAAGGGGTTTTAATACCGCCGGAAAATAATAAACAAATGATGCTTTACGCATTAGGCGTTTATCTAAATTATGGGCTGATTTATGATATTAAAAAAATAGGCATGTCTATTTACCAGCCTAGGCTAGGGAATATATCGCGTTGGGGGGTGGGCGTTAACGGCCTTATTGAATGGGCTAAAACCGAATTAGCCACAAAAGCTAAATTGGCATTTGAAGGCGCTGGCGAATTTAAAGTGGGGGGCCATTGCAAATTTTGTAAAGCAAATGCCGTTTGTAGGGCAAGGGCGGAGCACTATTTAAAATTTTTGGGTTATGGCCATAAAAAGCCAAATACCTTAACAGATTCGGAGCTGCCCGATATCTTAGCAGCGTCCTGCAGCCTTAAAGATTGGGCGGAGGATGTGGCCGGCTATATGCTGGGCCAGGCCGTAGGCGGCAAAAAATATAATGGCTTTAAATTAGTGGAAGGCAAACGCACCAGAAGGTACACAGATGAGCGGGAAGTAGAAAAATTGCTTAAAAATGCCAATTATGATGCGGACAGTTTTTATTCAAAAAAGCTTTTAGGCATTACAGCTATGGAAGCGCTTCTAACAAAAAAAGTATTCAATGAATTGTTAGGCGGTTTAGTATATAAAGCGCCGGGGAAACCAACGCTTGTGCCGGAGCCGGATAAACGGCCGGGGCTTTCATCAGCCGCCATAGATTTCGCAGGCACCGGTGTTGATGGGTTTGTATAATATGTTAAGCAGGTTCCCATTAAAAATAGGGGGTAAGGGTATGGAATACAAAAATTCAGGCACAAAAGTAATAACAGGGATGGTAAGGCTAAGCTATGCAAATATTTGGAACCCGGTAGCTGTGGATGAAGGGCAGGAGCCAAAATATTCAACAAGCCTAATCATACCGAAATCAGATACAAAAACTTTAGATGCTATAAATAAAGCAATAGAAGCGGCAAAAGCGGCAGGCTTATCAAAATGGGGCGGCAAAATACCCGCTAATTTAAAACTTCCATTGCGTGACGGCGACACCGATAGGCCAAATGATGAAAATTATAAAGGCTGTTACTTTATTAATGCTTCAAGTAGGGTAAAACCGGGTATTGTAGACATAGGCCGCAGCCCTATTTTAAACCAGGAGGAAGTTTATAGCGGCTGTTATGCAGTGGCGAGTATTAATTTTTACGCTTTTAATACAAGCGGCAATAAAGGTATAGCGGCTGGCCTTAATAACATAATGAAGGTAGCAGGCGGTAAGCCCTTAAGTGGCAAAGCGTCGCCAGAGCAGGATTTTGAAGGCATAGACATAGAGGGCAATGAGCCCGGCGATTACATGTTATTGTAATCCCTTGGTATAAAAATTTGGGGGCAATGTATGGCGGGGGAAAAGCTTTTAGAACGGAAGCTGAAGCATGAAATTGAGAAATTGGGGGGTGAATGCCTGAAATTTTATTCACATTATAGGGTTGGTATGCCGGATAGGTTTTTAATAATGCCAAACGGGCTTTTTTATATGGCCGAAATTAAAGGCTGCAAAGGCAAAACTTCGGGCATCCAAAACAGCACAATCGAAAAACTAAGAAGCTTAGGGCATAAAGTGTTTGTAATAAATTCTGATGGCTCATTAAAAGATTTGATAAATGAGATAAGGGCCGGCATAGATGGGGGTATTTGACCAATCGGCCCTTCATGGCTATCAAAAATATTCAATTGAGTTTATTGTCAATAACCCGTTTTGTGGCTTGTTTTTAGATATGGGGCTCGGTAAAACAGCAACAGCGCTTACTGCCATTGACAAGTTAATGTTTGACCTGTTTGAGGTAAATAAAGTTTTAGTCATAGCGCCGCTTCGTGTTGCAAGCCAAACTTGGCCCGCTGAAGCTGCAAAATGGGTGCACTTAAAACATTTGCGCCTATCTAAAATACTTGGCACGAAACAGCATAGGCTGGCGGCATTACAGTCAGAGGCAGATATTTATATTATTAACCGTGAAAATATCAAATGGCTTGTTGAGTATTATGGGCCGCGGTTCCCATTCGATATGGTTGTT
>JAITVM010000144.1 GCA_031285815.1 Clostridiales bacterium
TGACGGGGAACCACTGCCTGAAGATTTCATCTGCCCTATTTGTAAACATGGGGCTGAGGATTTTGAGAAGCTTTAGGGATATATAAAATTTGATGGATTATTAATTTTCATCAATTAAGAACTACTATACTATTTGGCACACAACATTATAAAATTATTTTTTTAAAATGTTTTAGTGTTGCCTGAGAAAGGGGAAAATATTATGAAATATGAATGCGTATGCGGATATGTATATGACGAAGCTACCGGTGACCCAGATATAGGGGTTGCGGCAGGTACAAAATGGGAAGACTTGCCTGAAGATTTTGAATGCCCAGTTTGCGGGGCCGGCAAAGAAGCATTTAGCCCTATAGATTAATCAAAAAACTATAATTAAGGTTAAGGCCGGAAATTCCATTAGTTTATTGGAATTCCCGGCCTTAATTTATATATTTTCTATCTGCCAATCTATTTCGCTAATACCGTTACTTTTTAAAAATTCATTAGCCTTCGAAAAATGCCCGCACCCTATAAAACCATTGCCGGCTAAAGGGCTCGGGTGGACTGATTTCAAGACTAAATGCCTGGGGTTATTAATAAAAACTGATTTTGAACCCGCATCCTTGCCCCATAACAAAAAAACTACCGGGGTTTCTTTTTTATTTATTATCTGGATAACCCTATCGGTAAAAGTTTCCCAGCCTTTCCCCGCATGGGATTTGCTTCTGCCTGCCACTAATGTTAAAACAGTATTAAGCATCATAACGCCTTGCCCAGCCCATTTGATTAAATAACCATTGTTCGGTATGTAACAGCCCAAGTCATTATTGAGCTCTTTATAAACATTTCGTAAAGATGGCGGTGTTTTTGCCCCCGGCAAAACCGAAAACGAAAGGCCATGTGCCTCCCCAGGGTTTTTGTATGGGTCTTGGCCTAGTATAACAACCTTTGTATTTTCATATGGTGTATATTTAAGTGCATTATAAATATCGCCCATTGGCGGGTATATAACTTTTGTAAAGTACTCCTTCTTCAAAAAGCCCCTTAACTCAAGGTAATAATCTTTTTCAAATTCACCCTTTAGTATATTGTCCCAATCATTCCCTAAGGGTTTCATGTTAATTTGCCCCCCTGCTTATATTTATAAAAGTTTTTAGAAATATAAATAACGGAAACCGCAGCTAAAATTACAGAAACCATAACAGATACAGGGAAACCTAAAAACAAAAGCTGGTCTGTCCTGATACCCTCTATCCATGCCCTGCCTACCCCATAAAGCAAAAAATAAAAAGCGGCTACCTGCCCGTCAAATTTTTTATGCCTCTGCATATAAAACAGAATAAAAAATACCCCCAAATTCCACAGGGATTCATATAAAAAAGTCGGCTCAACCTGTATATACTCCGCACCGCCTTCTACTACTATATGCTGCAGCACCGAATCGGGTATAGAAGGCACCTGGTTTTTTAAATACCTCATGGCAAATAAATTTTCGGTATAGCGGCCAAACACTTCCCTATTAAAAAAATTTCCACACCTGCCTATAGATTGCCCAATTGCTAATGAAGGTGCAAGGGCGTCTAAAAAATAAGATAATTTTATACCCCGCTTTTTTACAAAAAAAACTGTATATATAACGGCAGCAATTATACCGCCATAAATTGCTAAGCCACCCTCGCGTATATTAAAAACCTTGATTAAATTATCTTTATAACTATCCCATGTAAAAATAATATAGTAAAGCCTGGCCCCGGCAATTGCAACAAACATAGCCAGGGATATATAATCAAATATAATATCCTTACCTAAGTTAAGGCGCTTTGCTTCCCTTTCCGCTAATAAATAACCCACTATAACCCCAAATGTTATACATAAAGCGTAAACATAAATAGGTACATTAAAAACTTCAAACGCTACCTTTGGTAAACGGTCAATTTTAACCCCCAGATTTGGAAACCATACTTCCGGCATAGCACCCTCCCCATCAAAAACTAAAACACATATTTAATAGCTAACGCTAACAGCCTAGCTAGGCGAAATGACTGACAAAACATAATTATTGCTGGTATAGCTATCAAACAGCCGTTTAGTCAAATATTCAAGCTCCATATTTTTGTATGCATCAAAAAATTGCATAAAATCATAGCCTTTTGAAAAGAGGTCAAGAGTTAGGCTGGATATATTATCGATACTGTTAAAACCCCTTATAAATAGGCCTATCTGTTTTTTCTTGATTTGGTCAAACCTTTTTTCTGAAATGCCGTTTTGCTTTGTAAGGTTAACCTGCTCTGTTATATGTTTAAAAAGTTCTTTTGGGCCCTTGCTGACGCCAGCCAAAACATTAGCGGCAAAAAATTTAAAATTATTATAATCCCCATTAAAACTATTGTCAATTAACCCTAATGTATACATATCCTCATAAAATTTTGAAGATTCGCCAAACATTATATCGATTAAAAATTTAGAGGCTACTGTATTCTTTAAAATATCACCATTAATATCGTTATCCTTAAAACCGGCAGTAAAAATTGTGTTTTCAATAGGCCGTTTTTTTTCTGAAAAATAATTTTTTGTATTTGGTTTTTCTTCATCAAAAATAAATTCTATTTTTTTATTTGTACCGGTAATATTACTATTTATTTGAGCAATCGTTTTATCTATATCTATTTCCCCTATACAAATAATGCACATATTTTCTGGGTAATAAAATGCGTCATACGCTGCTTGTAAAGATTCCTTCGTAATATTTTCAATATCCGCCAAATCGCCGGCAATATTTTTAGAGAAGCTTTCGTTGTAGTACATACCAACCATCATATTTAAATAAGCATTCCAAGCCGGGTAATCCGCATACATATTTATTTCCTGCATAATAATCTGCTTTTCGTTATTAACGCTTTCATCAGTCAAATATAAATTAGACACCATTTTTAAAAGAAGCTCAAAGGGCTTATCAAATTCTTCCCCTGTATTAAAATAATAGGCTGTATTAGTGTTATTAGTATAAGCATTGGCGTCAGCGCCTAATTTTACAAATTCATTCATAATATTTATATTTTTTTCTTCAAATAGCTTATGTTCTAAAAAATGGGCAACACCAAAAGGCTGCTCATAAAATTTCCCGCCTATTTTGAATTTATTATATATTGAACCAAAATTAACACCCACCAGGGCGTGCTTCATATAATAGCCTTTTTTATTTATAAAATAAGCTGTTATGCCGGAATCCAATTTTTTTATTATTAACCCCTCATTAAGCATATGCTTCACCACCCATCAGGTAATAAACCGTATCAATATAAATATCTTCAGCAATATTTAAAACATCCCCCCGGTTAATTTTTTCAATTTCTGATATCGATTCATCAATCGTCCGGCTATCCCCCGCCAAATAATTAGATATATAAAAATCAAGGGAGCCTGCCTGTTTGTCTTTAAGCGCATTAAATTTTTTTATAATTGATTTTTTCGCCTCGGCAACATCCGGCTCTGTAAAATCCCCACCGGCTATAGCCCAAATTAGCTTCACAATTATGTCTTCAGCTTTTTCTGTATTATCAATGCCCGATTCTATTATAATTATTGATTTGAACCTATATAAAATTGAATGTATATAATAGCAAAGGTTCTCTTCCTCCCTAACCTTGCGGAATAATAAAGAAGAGCTGCCGCCGCCTAATATTTCATTAAATATAAGCATTTTAAAAAAGTCTGCCCCTTCTGCTTTCCCGTTAACCCTTAGGCCAATACAAATTTTGTTTTGCAGTACATTTAAATAATCTGTCTGGCGTTTAACCTCAGATTTTTTGAAATAGTTTACCGGCAGCTCTATTTCATTTACCTGCCCCTGGCCGCTTCCGTAATAGCGGGACAAATCTTCTTTTTCATGGGCGCCCAAAACAATAACCTCTATTGGCGATGTCTTCAATACGTTTTCATAATGCTCAAAAAGGGCCTTATTAGTTATTTTATCCAAATCTTCTGTGTACCCATCTGCATAAAGGCCGAACGGCTCACCCTTACACATTATTTCTATACACCTTTCCCTTGCGTAAGTACTTTTGTTGTTTACCCTGCCAATAATCATTTGATTTAAAATATCTTTTTCTAATCTAAAATCCTGTTCCTTAAACATATTATTTTCTACTAGCGGCCTATAAATTACTTCGTTTAAAAATTCGGATGCCTTTTGTAGGAGCCCACAGTCATGGGCCAAAAACTCAAAATAAAACTGAAACATCTGTTCCTCGCTTTTTTTGACTACCTGTATATCAAAAATGCTCCCGAACATTTGCTCAGTTGCGTTATTTACCTCCCTGATTGATGGGTATTTAGCAGAGCCATTTCTCAAAATATTTACTATCAAAGCATTTTTGGTTACTTCCCCCCTACTTAATTGGCGCCTGATTAAAATATTAATTATGCTTGTTTTAAATTTATCTGTTTTTATAAAATGTAGACCCAAAACCCACTCTACCTTTCTGCAAGAAAACTTTTTTATTTATATCAAGCCCAGCCTAATATTTTGCAAGCCGGGTTGCTTATACCTTCTATTTTTACCAAATATGAATTTTTTATAAACTTTTTTAGATATAGGCTATTTCTATTTTTACAGTGCCCTTTTATGATATAATATAAATGTTTTTAGCCCCTTTTGCTTTCAGCCCTAAAAAAATACTGTACTTAAAGGTAAAAAAGAATAGCCAGGAGGTTTATAATTTTGAAAATTTTCAAAGCATCTATAGCCGTATTTATTGCGCTATACTGTTACCGGGTACCGATACTTGCACAAACCACAGATATTAACTTAAATACTGTAATTGTAAATGATAAGCGGTATATTAAATTTGAAAACGATAACAATTTAATCGACCCCACCGAAGTACAAGCATTATTTTCGATAGATGGGGATATTGTTACGGATAAATTCCCCATTATAAACGCTAATTGCCCGCTCCTCCCCGTCAGCCCATTAATTAGCCGGGAAGCGCTTAGCTGGGATAACAAAACGAAAATCTTAAATATACAGTATGGCGAAAAAAATATAGTATTAACAGCCGGAAGCCTCAACGCATATATAGGGGATGAATTATATATTTTAGATACCGAGCCGGTAATTATAAATTCTAATTTCTATGCCCCAACCAAATTCCTCGCGGGTGCGCTAAACTACTCCTTTGAGTATAAAGCAATAGGCTTAGATGGCCTTTCGCCTAGTGGCTACATGCCCCTTATTATGCTTAAAAGCAAAAAT
>JAITVM010000035.1 GCA_031285815.1 Clostridiales bacterium
ATTAAAAGGCAACCACATTATAACCACAAGTATTGAACATCATGCTGTATTGCATACCTGTGAATATTTAGAAAAGAATGGTTTTGAAGTAACATACCTGCCCGTTGACGAATACGGCATAATAAAACCACAGGATTTAAAAAATGCTATCAAACCAACAACGATATTAATAACCATAATGTTTGCTAATAATGAAATCGGCTCTATACAGCCAATTGAAGAAATCGGTTCTATTGCCAGGGAAAATAATATAATTTTCCACACCGATGCCGTACAGGCTGCCGGGCATTTAGATATCGACGTAAAGAAGCTAAATATAGATTTGCTTTCCCTATCCGGGCACAAGCTTTATGCCACAAAAGGCACCGGCGCTTTATATGTGCGTAAAGGGGTTAAGATAAAGCCGCTTATCTATGGCGGGGCACAAGAAAGCAATAAGCGTGCCGGGACAGAAAACGTTGCAGGTATTGCCGCCCTTGGCAAAGCAATCGAACTTGCCGCCCTTGAGCTGGGGGAAGAAACCATAAGGGTTACTAAGCTGAGGGATAAATTAATCTCCGGCATTTTAGAAAATATACCCTACTGCAAGCTAAACGGCCCAATAAGCCAAAGGCTCCCCGGTAATGTTAATATATCTTTTGAATTTATCGAGGGGGAATCGCTCCTTTTACTTCTTGATATGCAGGGTATTTTTGCTTCCAGCGGGTCAGCATGTACTTCCGGGTCTCTAGACCCGTCCCATGTATTGTTGGCAATAGGCCTCCCACATGAAAAAGCCCACGGCTCTTTAAGGCTCACAATTGGAAGGTATAACACAGAAAGCGATATTGACAAGGTAATCGAAACCCTTCCGGCTATAGTAAATAAATTAAGGGAAATGTCGCCTTTGTATGAGGGCCATTTAAATTAGGCATTACAACTAATATCAAATAATTATCAGCGGACTTAATCGAAAAAGGAGAAATAATCATGTATAGCGAAAAAGTTATGGACCATTTTATGAACCCAAGGAATGTTGGCGAAATAATCGATGCCAGCGGAATCGGCACAGTAGGCAATGCAAAATGTGGGGATATCATGAAAGTCTTTTTAAAAATAGAAAATAACACTATTAAAGACGCTAAGTTTAAAACCTTTGGATGCGGTGCAGCAGTAGCGACAAGCAGTATTGCTACAGAATTAGTAATTGGAAAAAGCATTCAAGAAGCATTAGGTATTACTAATAAGGCAGTTATGGAAGCCTTAGACGGCCTACCTCCTGCCAAGGTCCATTGCTCTTGCCTAGCTGAGGAAGCTTTACATTCTGCTCTATGGGATTATTCAGAAAAAAACAATATATTAATAGAAGGGCTAGAAAAACCTAAAACAGATATAGGGCATGGCCATGCTGAATAAAAAACGTGTAGTAGTAGGTATGTCCGGGGGGGTCGATAGTTCTGTTGCCGCTTACCTTTTAAAACAAGATGGGTATGAGGTTATCGGGGCTACAATGCAAATATGGCAGGATGCGCCGCCGGAATGCCTTGATGATGGCGGCAGCGTTTCCGCCGTAACTGACGCACACTTGGTTGCGCAAAAATTAGGCATACCATTTTATGTCCTGAACTTTAAAATGGGCTTCAAAAATAAAGTTATTGATTATTTTATTAATGAATATTTAGATGGGAAAACCCCTAACCCCTGTATAGCTTGCAATAAAAATGTTAAATGGGAGTCCTTGCTGCAAAAATCTTCCCAGCTTGGCGCAGATTATATTGCAACAGGCCATTACGCCAGGGTTGTGCAAATAAATGGCAGGTATACGCTTAAACAATCTGCTAGCGCCGCCAAAGACCAAACGTATGTACTCTACCCCCTTACACAATACCAATTATCTAAAACACTTATGCCCTGCGGCAATTACACAAAGGATGAAATCCGGGCAATAGCCAAAGAAATTGGGTTAAGTGTAGCTGATAAAAAAGATAGCCAGGAAATTTGTTTTATACCTGATAACGACTATAACAATTACATTAAACAGAACTCAGGGGTTGATATTAATCCGGGGAATTTTGTGGATTGTGATGGGAATATACTTGGTAGGCATAAAGGCATACCCTACTATACAGTAGGCCAGCGAAAAGGGCTTGGCATCGCGTTTGGTAAACCGTTATTTGTTTCAAAAATTAATGCTTCCGAAAATGAAATTGTTTTATCCGGTAACGACGGGCTATTTTCTGATAAGTTAAGCGTAGGTAGCCTAAATTTTATGAAACTCAGCCAAATCAATTCTGAAACCCATGCTTTTGGGAAAATACGCTATGCACATAAGCTTTCACCGTGCAAAATAAAAATGGCCGGTAATATATTAGATTGTACATTTGATACGCCCCAAAGGGCCGCGGCACCGGGACAAGCTGCCGTCTTTTATGATGATGAAGGGCATATTTTATGCGGCGGGGATATTCTTGGTTAACATAGGCTGGCGGGTGTTCTTGCCCACCATGCCTATGCCAATCAAATTTGTGCTCGCTGCTTGATTAAGCAGTTTGTTTCCTGTTTTTCGAAATTATATCAAAAACAACCGCAGAAAGAAGCACTAGCCCCTTTATAACCCTTTGGATATTTTGGTCCCATCCTAAAAGGGACATGCCCATATTTAAAACGCCCATAAAAATCGCGCCAATGACTGCACCACTAATGGTACCAACACCACCGTAAGCCGATGCCCCGCCTATAAAACAAGAGCCTATGGCATCAAGTTCATAACCATTGCCTGCCTGTGTAGATGCCTGGTTAAAACGCGCAACGCAAACCAAAGCTGCCACGCCGGCTAAAAAACCCATATTAGTATATGCAAAAAACATCATACGTTTAGTATTTATACCAGAGAGCCGGGCTGCCTTTTCATTGCCGCCCATTGCGTATAAATACCGCCCATATATTGTGTTCTGTGTAAAATACGTATAAATAAGTACGACAACCCCAATAAGAACCAAAACTACAGGTATACCGTTATGGGAGCCAAGCCTCCAAAAAACTAGCATAATAACAATGCTTACAATTATTGGCCGGACAAGCGATGAAAACATATTATCTACCGGGTAACCTTTCCGTTGCTTCTGTATACGGGAAAGTATATGGAGGGCTAATATAACAGTACAAATTGCGGCCGCAATAAGTAGTGTTATCAATAATATAAGGCCTTTGTTATCGCCCCCAACCATGCTAGAAGGGATAGAGCTATTAAAAAGCCCCTTAAACGAATCAGGGAATGGGCCAATATTTTTACTGCCCAATATAACTAAAGCCAAGCCCCTAAATGTCAACATGCCCGCTAATGTAACGATAAACGGGGGTATATTCATATATGCTATCCAAAAGGCCTGCCATGCCCCAAGGCCAGAAGCAATTATTAAACATAGTATAATAGAAATAAAAGGGTCCAACTTCATATTTACTATAAAAATACCTGCAAAGGCTCCAACCAAAATAACTACACTGCCAACTGCAAGGTCAATGTTGCCGCCTGTTAAAATACAGAGCAGCATACCTGTTGCCAGGATTACAACGTAACCATTTTGCCCGATTAAGTTGGTAAGGTTTTGCGGGCTAAACAGTGAGCCCTTGCCGTTACCCTGTATCAATACTTCAAACAGCAGCATAGTAAATAACAAAATCGCCAACATAGCATTTTTACTGAAAAAGTTTTTTACCTTACTCATATAGCCTTACGCTCCTTGCTCGATTGTAAAATTTTAGCCATAATAACTTCTTGGCTGGCTTCGCTCCTGCTTAGTTCACCTACAATCTTGCCTTCGTTCATGACATAAATCCTGTCACACATGCCCAATACCTCGGGCATATCACTGGATATAAGCAAAACTGATTTATTTTGTGACACAAGTTCATTTATAATATTATAAATTTCGTATTTAGCGCCAACATCAATGCCCCTTGTTGGCTCATCTAAAATCAAAATATCCGGTTCGGCAAACATCCATTTGGCTAAAAGCACTTTTTGTTGGTTACCTCCCGAAAGGTTGCCCGCATCCTGTTCTATGCTCGAACACTTTACCCCAAACCGTGCTTTATATTCGTCAGCAAGCTGAATTTCAAGGTCCTTGTCAATATCTGCGCCAAACCGCCCGATTCGTGCCATATTCGCAAGCGTCGTATTCTCACGTATAGTATTCGAAAGTATGAGCCCATCACCTTTACGGTCTTCAGTCACATATGCCAATTTGTTTTCTATGGCCTCCCGTACACTATTAAACTGAGTTTTTTTGCCATTTAAATATAACTCGCCTGAAATGTCTACACCATAGCTTTTCCCAAAAATACTCATAGCAAGTTCTGTCCTTCCGGCACCCATTAAGCCACTGATACCAACAACTTCTGCTTTCCGTATTTTTAAGTTGACATTATCGCATACCTTCCGCCCTTTATATAGCGGGTGGTAAACTGTCCAATTTTTAACCTCAAGTGTAACTTCGCCAATATTAGGCTCCCTTTTGGGGAAGCGGTCCGCGATCTCACGGCCAACCATACCGGTTATAATGCGCGGCTCACTAATTTCGTCAACACCCTTTTTAAGTGTCTCTATTGTAGTGCCATCACGTATTATTGTGATACTGTCAGCAACCTGCTCTATCTCATTAAGCTTATGGGAT
Organism: Clostridiales bacterium; assembly: GCA_031285815.1. Lineage (GTDB taxonomy): Bacteria > Bacillota > Clostridia > Lachnospirales > JAITVM01 > JAITVM01. The sequence continues at coordinate 4,653 of JAITVM010000035.1, forward strand.
ATCAGTATAGAAGTCATGCCTTCAGATTTAAATTTTAATAATAATTTCAGGAGGTTCTGAGAATCTTCTTCATTTAATGAAGATGTTGGTTCATCAAGGATAAGTAGCTTAACATTCTTTGCTAATGCTTTTGCTATTTCTACAAGCTGCTGTTTTCCAACAGCAATATCTTTTATAAGGGTATGAGAAGATTCATTAAGCCCAACAATTTTTAGATACTCATCGGCTTTGTTATATGTTTCATCCCAGTCAATGCTCGTTTTTTTCCCGCGCTCATTGCCCAGAAACATATTTTCACCAATGGTCATGTACGGGACAAGGGCCAGCTCTTGATGTATGATAACTATACCCTTTTTTTCACTGTCTTTTATACCGGCAAAGCGGCATTCTTCGCCATTGTAAATAATTTTTCCCTCATAACTGCCATATGTGTATGTGCCGCTTAGCAGATTCATGAGCGTTGATTTTCCCGCGCCATTTTCGCCAACTAAGGCATGTATCTCGCCAGGCATAACATCGAGGTTTACATTATCGAGGGCTTTAACACCTGGAAAGACTTTTGTCATGTTTTCCATACGCAAAAGGGCCCCGCTTTTGTCCCCACTCATTTAATCACCAACTTTAATGTAGTTACATAATAAAATTAATAAAACTGTTTTTGC
>JAITVM010000226.1 GCA_031285815.1 Clostridiales bacterium
GCAGTTCCGGCTTATCCGGCATTAGCAATGATTTCTCATTGTTATTCCTGTGTATAAGGCAGGTTACCCACGCGTTACTCACCCGTCCGCCGCTTAGTTTAACTAGGTGCAAGCACCTATCTAAACTACGCTCGACTTGCATGTGTTAAGCACGCCGCCAGCGTTCATCCTGAGCCAAGATCAAACTCTCAAATTAAATTTTTAATCTAATTATTTGTTTTTCTTGCCTAGTATGATGTTGCTTCTTATACTGGCTCTTTTTTTGTTTCAAAAGAATTTCTTTAGGTTGGTTTCTTTCTTTGCCTATTTAGTTTTCAATGTTCAATTTTACCACAACTATCAATTGCGGCAACGAAATATATATTATCACATACAATTACAGGTGTCAATACTTTTCCAATAATTAATTTTTTATTCTGAATCATAAGTTTAATTCCCCTCAATTGCAATATTAAATCTACTTTACACAAGATAATAAAAATATGTTATATTGTTATTATTATAAATTATAAGGGGTGGCTATCGTGAAAATCATTGAATCAAGCTATAAAAATTTTGGAAGGACATTATTAATATCAACTTCTTTTTTTGAGCTTCATATTACGCTGGATATTGGCCCACGCATAATCCATTTCTCTAAGCCGGGGATGGAAAACATGTTTTATAATGATTTAAACCATAATAGCTTAGGTGAAAAACAAAATGTTTACGATGACATAATAAAACTTTATGGCGGCCACAGGCTATGGATGTCCCCAGAAATTATGCCTGATTGTTATTATCCTGATAATAAGCCTGTCAAATATGAAATTGACAACAATAAAATTATATTTACTCCTGGTATGGAAGATTATACAAATCTCCAAAAGACAATTACGCTTATTACAAATGAAGATAATATTCAGATAGGCCACAATATTACTAATTTTTCTAGTGAAGAAAAGGAAATTGCTTCTTGGGGCATAACAATGTTTGATAAAGGCGGCACCGCTATTTTTCCAATCCCAGATAGGGAGGCTGGATATTTACACAACAAAAATTTTTCGTTTTGGAGTTATACTAAACTAAACGATGAAAGGCTAGGTTTTGGGAATAATTATATTACACTACACCAGGACCCTAGTATCCCAGATAATTTTAAACTAGGGTATAATAATGAACATGGCTATGCTATTTATTTTAATAAGGGCCAAGCTTTTGTTAAAAAATTTGATTATATACAAAACGAAATTTATCCGGATGGCGGCTGTAATTTCGAGACATATACTTGTACATTTATGTTAGAAATAGAAACTTTAAGCCCGCTTAAAAAAATATCCCCTAATGGTTCAATATCGCATTGGGAGACATGGCATATATTAGAATCAGATCCTAATTTACTACATTCGGAACCTGAATTAAGTGATTTTATCAATAAAAATATAAAACCTATACTATAATTAAAAGAATTTACCCTGTTTAAGGTTTGCTATATATATGCAATTAAAAAAGGGGAAGGGGCCCACGCAGTAGATTAGCCCTTGTGGGCTTCCCCTTAATTAATCACAGTTGCGGTTTAGCTACAAAATATAACGATTGCATCCCTTAAAAACTCTGCAAGCCCTTCTTGCTCTTTATCATAATACGCCCTAAACCTTTCATCTTCGACATACATATCCGCAAGGCCAATATGCGCCTCTTTACTGTAATTGGCCCAGGTATATCTTAACCATTTTTTGTGTAGTGCACAAGCCTCTTGGGCTAATTCTGAGCAAGGGCCCCCCATTTTATATGCTTCTTTTAATTTATCCAAAATAGCTTCTTGTAATTCATTCATTTCATTATATTCATCTTCCGAAAGGCCCAACAATTTCTTATTTGATTGTTTCACGGTTTCTTCACCATATTTATTAATTATTTCTTCGCCATATTTATTTTGGTTATCATCAACCATTTTTTGTTTAAAAACTTCAAATTTCGCATCATTTCCCATATCAATACCCCTTTCCATATTATTCAATACTTTCTCAACACTATTTAATAATTCATTAATTTGGCCTTGCCTTTGCTTTAATTTAATTTTGTGTTCTTTAAGGGCATTAATTTCATTAAAGCCTGGGTTGGTCACTATTTTTTTTATTTCTTCTAACCCCACCTCTAGCCCCCGGTATACTAAAATTTGAAATAATAGGTCTACCTCTTTTTGGCTATATATCCTATATCCCGATTCAGATAGCTTATACGGCTTTAAAAGGCCGATTTCATCATAATATCTTAAAGCCCTGGTTGTCACACCTGAAATATCTGATACTTCTTTAATTGTATATTCTATTTTTTATCACACCCTTAGCCCTTACTATTTTTGTATTATAAACCTTGACGTAACGTGAATGTCAACAACAAAAAAGTTACCAATTATTTGGCAACTTTTTTTAATTTATATACATTGGTCCCATTTTATAAAATAAATTTCTCAATAACTTCTTTTATCGCCCCATGGTCACAATCATTTTTAGTAATATAATCTGCAGCTTCTTTAAGTTCATCAACTGCATTGCTGACTGCAACCCCAAGCCCGGTAGCTTTTATCATAGGTACATCGTTTTGGTTATCGCCTACAGCAATTACATCCTTCAGGTCAATGTGTAATAGGTCAGAGACAAATTTCACCCCAACTCCTTTTGATACTTCTAAATTAGTAAATTCTAAAAGTATTGGGGCCGAAAAAAATATATTGCACCTGCTATCAAAGATAGGTTTTACATTTGAAAGAGTAAAACACGTCTTCTAGCTCTCTCATATCGAATTCCGAAACCGATTTATCTTTCAACGTTTCGTAAATTGAAATCCGGTTAAAAACAGACATCAACCTCCGTTCAGTTGTACTGTCATATTCCTGCTCTTGCAAAAACTGGCGCTTCCGGCTTTCATTATATAACATATCACTCACCCAACTTATTCATAAAATAATCAGCTATCTTCATTATCCGGTTTTTGTTTATAGACGACCGTTGAGACGTAATCCGTAACTCCTGCCAATCTGGATTATCAACGTGGAAGTTTATCCGCTCCATCGCCTGCTTTAGCAACTCGCGCCAATTATCACGACCCTGCAAGGCCTTAGCCAACCCAATGTACCCAATAAAAACATTTTCACTGGTGATATGCGACTGACTTTCACTTATAGGTGATTTGCTTAAAAACTGGTCAGAATATAAGCCGATTATTTCATCAACGACTTCTGAAATCC
>JAITVM010000235.1 GCA_031285815.1 Clostridiales bacterium
AGGGTCGCCAACACGTGACCCGCCTTCTGTACTGGCGTCATTGCATAAAACAAAGCCTTCGATAAACAGCCTGTCTTTTTCTATATCAAGCTTTGAAACATCGTCCGCCGTTTCGTCGCGGTAAACCTGTAACACTGTCATTTTATTTTGGGTTAATGTGCCTGTTTTATCTGAACATACTACACTAACTGCACCGAGGGTTTCAACTGACGGCAAGCGCCTGACAATTGTATTTACCTTAACAAGCCTCTGGACACCTAGAGCCAAAACAATTGTAACAACTGCGGGCAAGCCTTCCGGCACTGCGGCTACTGCAAGCGATATTGATGTAAGCATCATCTCAGAAAAATCACGGTTCTGTAAAACAGCTATACCTAACATGGCAATACAAATTATTATAGCCGCCACCCCGAGTAATTTCCCCAAGTCGGCAAGCCGTTTTTGTAATGGTGTCATTTCTGATTTGGTACTATTAAGTATTTGGGCTATTTTGCCGATTTCTGTAGCCATCCCTGTTGCGACTACAATGCCCTCGCCCCTCCCATATGAAACGCTGGTGGATGAATATGCCATATTCAGCCTATCGCCTATGCCTATCTCGCCTTTAGCTATAAATTCAGAATTTTTTTCTACCGGGACAGATTCACCCGTCATAGCAGATTCTTCTATTTTTAAATTAACTGATGAAGTTAAGCGTAAGTCTGCCGGTATAACCCGGCCAGCCTCTAAAATAACAACATCCCCCAGGACCAGCTCTTTTGCTGGCACATCTAAAAGCTTAGAATCACGCCTGACTAATGCAAAAGGGCTGGACATTTGCTTTAGTGCCTCTAATGCCGCTTCCGCCTTAGACTCTTGTGTCATGCCAATAATTGCGTTAAGTAATACAACTGCAAGTATTATTATTGCATCCCCGGCTTCATGGTGCCAAATTGAAATAGCCGCCGCAACAAATAAAATATAGATCATTGGGTCATTAAGCTGTGCTAAAAATATAGCTATTTTAGATTTGCGCTTCTTTTCAACAAGCTCGTTCTTGCCGTTTTCTTCTAAACGCTTTGCCGCTTCTACGAAAGTTAACCCAGTTTTTATGTCTGTTTTGACTGCATCGCTAACTTCCGTTATACTTTTTTGGTCAAACATAAAATACACCCCTTTTTCTTCTTTAGTATGCCACACCAATAAAAAAAGACTCTGTACATACTTTGGAGGACACACCAAATTATGCTAAAAGTCTTGTTACCTAAACGGGCCCCAAATCAGAATGGTTTTACCATACGTGATGTTGACTTGAAACTTAAAACTACTCCCTAATTAGCAAAATAATTTATGGGCACCTTAGTATAAAAAAACAAGGGCCACCCAAAATTTACTTTGGGTTATTTATTTAATCAAGATGCCTTTTTGCATATTTTTAAAATTATACCATAAAATTTTATAAAAACAAGATATTCGTTGTAAAACAGTGATATTTGTCAAATTTACTAAAGTGTAGGGCTTTTAACCAATAACCATTAACAAAAATAATTCAAGCATTATATTATATGCAGCCCAACTAATTTTATTATAAGTTTTGAAAGGTTATTTTTACAGAAACATAGCCAATATTTATCTGCATATATGTTGACAGTTACATTTAATTTTATCACTTTATCTGTTTAAAAATGGTGTAAATATGTGAAATAAGTCAAAAATACTTAAAACCTGTCGCAAAACACTAAATAACTTGTTTATATAAGTAGTGTTATTTATATAGGGTTAAACTAAACTTGATTTTTATAAATAAATGTAAAGGTGAGCCATCTCTGGCAAATTAGGTTGTTTTTATGGTTAAGGAACTTATTGCATCTAAAGAATATTTAAACTTAAACAAACAAAAAGTAATACTGGATTATTACATAACCGAAACTTTAGCCGATGAATCCACAGTTTTTGGTGTAGAAATTGAAAGTTTTGTAAAGTACACACATAGCCAAATAATTAAAAATTATGAGCAGGCACCTAAAGTATCCTATTCATACAGCAGGATGAAAGGGGTCATTAATTATTTAGCCAATAACCTGGTTTCGCCAATGATTTTACAAGAAGTTTTAGATGATTATTTTGACGATGAAGGTTTTTCTTTATATAGCTTTGATTACATAATTTCTCAACCTATTTGTGGAAAATGCTATACTGAGTTCCCCAGTGATTTGAAATATAATATTTAATTTTGAAATATATTCTCAAAGCCGGTAATTGCTATATCCCCCGCAAGGTTATTTTTTAACCTTGCGGGGGTTTTTTATTTATGGCTTTTTTGCCCTGCCATAACTGTTTGTTGATGTTAAAAAATTATTTATAAAGGCATTGTAATAAATGCCGGTGTATTGTATAATTATTCCAATAATTATTTTTGGAAGTGGTGTTTTGGGGTATGACGAGATTTTTTTAGATTGGGTAATAAATAAGTTTGGCGATATAGTCACCGTACATCATTTTGAAAACAAAGAGGAAATGCTTAAGAAAGCAAGAGAATACTATTTCCCGCTATTCCACAATAAAGGGCATATAGTAATTTTTATTAATGGGAAAAAAAATATAATTACCGGCCTCGTCATACATGGATTAAACAACTTAAATGGATTCGATAATATCGGTGCCCTTTCTGCCTTGACCCATTTAGGCCTCAGCAACAATAGCCTAACCGAGTTGCCCAGCTCAATCGGCAAGCTTTCCAATCTGACCCACTTAAACATAGGCTCCAATAACCTAAAGAAGTTAACCTGCCCAATCGGCGGGTTTTCTAACCTGACCCACTTAAACATAAGCTCTAATAACCTAAACGAGTTGCCCGGGTTTATTGGCAACCTTTCTAAGTTGGTTTTTTTAGACGCCAGCTTTAATAAACTAAAAAAATTGCCCAGTTCTATAAGTGCACTTTCTAAATTGGTTTCCTTACGCATCACTGGAAATAACCTAAAGGAACTCCCTGAGTTTATTGGCAACCTGCCTAAGCTGACAATCTTAGGTATCAGCGGAAACCGGTTAAATAAGCTGCCTGAATCTATCGGCTGCCTTTCAAAGTTGGTTTCTTTAGGCATGAGCAATATTAACCTAAAAGAGTTGCCTGATTTTATTGGCGGCTTTTCTGATTTGACCCATTTAGATGCCAGCTTCAATAGCATAAACGAGCTGCCGGGGTTTATTGGCCGGCTTTCTAATTTGACTTTCTTAGGCCTCAGCAATAATAACCTAAAAAAATTTTCCAATTTTACCGGTAACCTCCCTAATTTGACTTTCTTAGATGTCTCCTATAATAAACTAAACGAATTGCCCAAGTGTATTGGCCTCTTCCCTAAGTTATCCCAATTATCCATCAACAATAATAAACTAGACGAATTGCCAGGGTTTATTGCAGGCATTTCTAGTTTGACTTTCTTATCGACCGGAAATAATAACCTAAAAACGTTCCCTGATGTTATCAGCACCCTCCCTAATTTGACTTACTTAGATATAAGCTCAAATAAGCTAAAAGAATTGCCCGGTTCAATAAGCAAACTAAGTAAATTAAATTTTTTAGATCTATCAAATTTAAATTTATCAATTATCCCAAGGTCTGTGGCCCTTTTAGGCTTGCCTTTTACATTGGAAAATAAGGTCCCTGATAGTGGCGGGGTGTGGATGTACAACACTAAATTATTAAATATGGATATCAACCTTTTTGAACATCCCCAACCTGTCATAAAAGATTTTTATGATAATATTACAGAAATAAATGAATGCAAGCTAATATTCCTTGGAGATGGTGAAGTCGGTAAAACTTCAATAATTGAACGGATGACGCACCCAGAATATGAAATTATAAGGGAAAGGCCCCAAACCGACGGCATCCGTATAGAAAATTATACTAGGTTAATATCAGAAAAAAAAATAAAGCTGCGTATTTGGGACTTTGGCGGCCAAGAAATACTGCATACAATGCATAAATGCTTTATGACCTCCAGGAGTATATATGTAGTTGTGCTCGACGCACGCCAAAACCAATTTTTAACTAAATATGCACTCTATTGGTTAGATACCATTGAAGCTTTTGCCCCCGGCTCCCCTGTTGTAATTGTTATAAATAAAATTGATATAGATGAGGACGCCGCCCTTAATGAAGCCGCATTAAAAGAAAAATACCCTGATTTAAGGCTACCTATAATCCGCACGTCTTATTATGAAAATATAGGTTTTGATAGTTTAGAGGGGATTATTGATGATACTGTTTTAAATAGCTCGGGATACAAATACTACTTTAATAAAAAATGGCTGCCGATAAAAGAAAAATTGGAAAATATGGAGCAGCCGTATATTAAAAAATCGGTTCTTTTTCAAGAAAACAAAATTGGCGGCAACAAAATCCAAGAATCCTTGCTAAAATATTTTAAAGATATTGGGATTTCTTATTATTACCAGGGCCAAAATATTACATTAAATTCTGAAAATATAGCAGTTTTAAAGCCTGAATGGCTAACCGGCGGCATTTACCGGTTAATAACCAATGCCCCAAGAAATAATGCTTTAATACCCCGTAAAACTATTAACGAAATACTAAGTAAAATAAAACCAAATGACGTAAACACAACATATACTTATGAAAAAGATGAAGAAGTTGATTTTGTATTAGACGTCATGCGGCAATTCGAAATTTCCCACAAATATGAAGATTTTGAATTTGTACCACTTAAATTGCCAAAAAGCAGGCCGGAAAAAGCAACCTGGTTTAATAAAGAAAGCGCATTGCATATATCCTGGGAAGCGGAGTATTTGCCCTTTAATGTAATCCACCGTTTAATAGTAAAATTTTTTGATGATATAGATTTTGAGTGCATTTGGCTATATGGCGGGTTATTTAAAAATAGCATTTCAAAAAAATCCGCCCTGGTTTATATGGATATTAATGAACGGCAGATTGATGCCTTTGTTAATGCCGAAGGCCCTTCTGGACAAAAAGAATATTTAGGGCTTATAAGGGAAAATCTACATAAGATACTGGGGCAGCTGAATATAAATAAATATGAAGAAAATATTCATTACACATTAGATGGCAAAATAGGCAAGGTTAATTATTTTGATGTATTAAAACAATTTTACAATAGGCCTAACAATGAAATATTTTTGCGGGAGACCGGGCAATACTGCTTTCCAGGCAATCTATTGCAAACCTCATACACTGAAAAAGATATGAAGAAGGAATTGAATATGCTATTTGGGGGAAAACCTAATTTTGAAAATAGTATTTTGATTTAACAACAGGCGGCAGCCACACAATTGACATTAGCCAATTAAGCGGATAAGTTCCCTAGGGCGCTTGAGGGCCACGTATTGTAATAAATAGTAATGTATTGTATAATTATTCCAATAATAATTTCGGAAGTGATGTCTTGGGATACGATGAAGTTTTTTTAGATTGGGTAACAAATGAGTACGGCGATATAGTTATGGTACATAACTTTGAAAACAAAGCGGAAATGGTAAAAAAAGCGAAAGAACATTATTATTCCTTATTTTCCTATAAAAGGCATGTAAAAATTTTTAAAAATGCAAAAAAAAATATAATTACCGGCCTTTTCGTAACTGGGTTAGATAATTTAAATGGGTTCGATAATATTGGTGCCCTTTCCGCCCTTACCCACTTAAGCCTCAACAATAATAACCTAAACGATCTGCCTGGCTCAATGGGCCAGCTTTCTAACCTTACCCACTTAAACATAAGCTCTAATAAGCTAAACAAGTTGCCAGCTTCAATCGGTAAGCTTTCTAAATTGGCCCACTTAAACATGAGCTCTAATAGCCTAAACGAGTTGCCCGAATTTATCGGCGGCCTTTCTAACTTAATCCTCTTAGACGCCAACTTCAATCAATTAAAAGAATTACCCGATTCTATTGGCAAACTTTCTAAATTGTCTTCCGTCCGTGTCAGCGGAAATAGGTTAGAGGAGGTGCCTGAGTTTATCGGGAACCTGTCTAAGCTGACCCTCTTAGCCATCAGCGGGAACCACCTAAACAAGCTGCCTGATTTTATCGGCCGCCTTTCTAACCTGCTTTCTATAGGCATCAGCAATAATAACTTAAAAGAATTGCCTGAGTTTATCGGCGGGCTCTCTGGTTTAACCAACATAGACGCCAGCTTCAATAAACTAAGCGAATTGCCCTGGTTTATTGGCCAGCTTTCTAATTTGACTTTCTTAGGCTGCAGTAATAATAACATAAAAAAGCTTTCCAACTTTATGGGTGGGCTCTCTAAATTGATTTTCTTAGACTTGTCATACAATGACCTAAGCGAGTTGCCTGATTTTATCAGCACCCTTCCCAATTTGACCCACTTAGCCCTCAACAATAATAACCTAACAGAATTGCCAAGGTCTATCGGCAGCCTTTCCAGTTTGACATTCTTAGCCACCAGCAATAACAAAATTGAAGCATTGCCCGATTCTATCGGCACCCTCCCCAATTTGAATTTCTTAGACATTGGCTCTAATAAACTAAAAGAATTACCCGATTCAATGCGCAACCTAAGTAAATTAACTTTTTTAGATTTGTCAAATTTAAAATTATCAATTATACCAAAAGCCATCGCTACTTTAGGCTTGCCATTTATATTTACAAACAAAGCCCCTAATAAAGGGGGGGTATGGCTTTATAACACTAAATTATTAAATATGGATATCAACCTTTTTGAACAGCCCCAGACAATAATAAAAGATTTTTATGATAATATAACGGAAATAAATGAATGTAAGCTAATATTCCTTGGAGACGGCGAAGTTGGTAAAACTTCAATAATTGAACGGATGGTACACCCAGAATATGAAACTATAAAAGAAAGGACCCAAACAGATGGCATACGTATAGAAAATTATACCAGGGCAATATCAGAAAAAAAAATAAAGCTGCGTATTTGGGACTTTGGCGGCCAAGAAATAATGCATACAATGCATAAATGTTTTATGACGTCTAGGAGTATATATATAGTTGTGCTTGACGCCCGCCAAAACCAGTTTTTAACTAAGTATGCACTCTATTGGTTAGATACCATTGAAACCTTTGCCCCTGACTCCCCTGTTGTAATAGTTATAAATAAAATTGATTTGGACGAAGACGCCGCCCTTAATGAAGCCGCATTAAAAGAAAAATACCCTAATTTAAAGCTACCTATAATCCGTACTTCATATTTTGAAAATATAGGGTTTGATGATTTAAGAGAAATTATTAATGATACTATTTTAAATAGTTCGGGATACAAATATTATTTTAATAAAAAATGGTTGCCGGTAAAAGAAAAATTGGAAAATATGGGCCTGCCATATATTAAAAAATCGGTTCTTTTTAAAGAAAACCAAATTGGTGGGCGGAAAATTCAAGAATCCCTGTTAAAATATTTTAAAGATATTGGAATTTCTTATTATTACCGGGGTGAAAATATTAGCTTCAGCTCTGAAAATATTGCGGTTTTAAACCCTGAATGGCTAACCGGCGGCATTTACCGGTTAATAACCAATGCCCCAAGAAATAACTCTTTAATCCCACGCAAAACTATTGATAAAATACTAAGTAAAATAAACCCAAATGATGTAAATAAAACATACACTTATGAAAAAGAGGAAGAAGTTGATTTTGTGTTAGACGTCATGCGGCAATTTGAAATTTCCCATAAATATAAAGATTTTGAATTTATCCCGCTTAAATTGCCAAAAACCAGGCCAGAAAAAGCAGCCGAATTTAATAAAGAAAGCGCATTGCATATATCTTGGAAAGCGGAGTATTTGCCCTTTAATGCAATCCACCGTTTAATCGTAAAATTCTTTGATGATATAGACTTTGAGTGCATCTGGATATATGGTGGGTTATTTAAAAATAATATTTCAAACAAATCCGCACTTATTTATATGGATATTAACGAACAGCAAATTGACGCCTTTGTTAATGCCGAAGATCATTCTGGGCAAAAAGAATATCTGAGCGTTATAAGAAAAAAATTACACAAGATACTGTGGCAGTTAAATATAACCAGATATGAAGAAAACATTCATTACACAGTAGATGGCAAATCAGGCAAAATTAATTATCTTGATGTATTAAAACAATTTTATAATAGGCCTAATTATGAAATATTTTTGCGGGAGACTGAGCAATACATCCTCCCAGGCAAACTATTGCATAATATATATACTGAAAAAGATGTGAAGGACGAATTAACCATACAGTTCGGAAATAAGTCTGGTATTGAAAATAGTATTTTAACTCTAACAAATATAAACAATGGCAAAACTAATATTGGCCAACCAAGCAAAACAAATGAATCAAAACTGTGGGTTTCCCGCCTCCTTGCAGAAGAAACAATAACTGAAACCCAAATCAGCGATTTTCTTTTTTTAATAGGTGATTTTTTAGATTCTAAATATGCTGATGATGTTAATTTTAAAGATATTACCCCTCTGCAAGGCATACTTTCCAAGGCAGAGCTGGAAGCGGCTGATAAAAATGATATATGGGCAGAAGTCAAAACTTATTTTGCTGAGAAGGTAACAAAAAAACCACAAGTTATATCTAGTTTTGCCTCATTCATAGAAAACAGCCCCACAGTTATAGGTTGGGTTAAAAAGTTATTTGAAAATACAGTTTAACTAATAGCAATTTCAAGTTTCCCTTAAGCCGGTTGGGGCTATGTATTGTAATAAACGGCAACGTATTGTATAATTATTCCAATAACGATTTCGGAAGTGATATTTTGGGTTATGACAATATTTTTTTAGATTGGGTAACAAATGAGCATAGCGAGATAGTTACGGTACATAATTTTGAAGACAAAGAAGAAATGACTAAAAAAGCAAAAGAATACTATTATCCACTATTTTCCGATGAAAGCCATATAGAAATTTTTTATAACCCACAAAAAGATATAATTACCGGCCTCTTTATAAGTGGCTTAAATAACTTAAATGGATTCGAAATTATCGGCGGGCTTTCTGGCTTGACCCACTTAGGCATTAGCAACAATAACATAAACGGGCTGCCCGGTTCAATTGGCGGGCTTTCTAACCTGGCCTACTTAAACGTCAGCTCTAATAACTTAAACGAGTTGCCTGCTTCAATCGGCAGGCTTTCTGACCTGGCCCACTTAGACATCAGCTCCAATAACCTAAAAGAGTTGCCCGAATTTATTGGCGACCTTTCAAAATTAATTTTCTTAGACGCAAGCTTCAATAAACTAAAAGATTTGCCTGATTCTATTAGCGGCCTTTCTAAATTGGCTTCCTTACGCATTACCGGAAATAGGCTAAACGAGCTGCCTGGGTTTATCGGCAGCCTACCTAGCTTGACAATCTTAGGGCTTAGCGGAAACCGGCTAAACAAGCTGCCCGGGTTTTTGGGCCACCTTTCTAATTTAGCTTCTTTAAGCATCAGCAATACTAACCTAAAAGAATTGCCTGAATTCATCGGCGGCTTTTCTAATTTGACACACTTAGACGCAAGCTTCAACCACATAAACGAGTTGCCTGAGTTTATTGGCCGGCTTTCTAATTTGACTTTCTTAAACCTCGGTAATAATAAGTTAAAAAAGCTCCCCTCTCTTCTTTGCAAGCTTTCTAATTTATCTTTATTAGACATAAGCAGGAATAACATAAACGAATTGCCCGAGTGTATCGGCCACCTTTCTAATTTGGCCCACTTAGTCATCAACAATAATAACATAAACGAGTTACCTGAATTTATCGGCGGCCTTTCTAATTTAACTTTCTTGGGGGCC
>JAITVM010000005.1 GCA_031285815.1 Clostridiales bacterium
TGGCTATATTTATATATTACTTATCCCTTAACACTGCGCCAAAACTTTTTTCTAAAGCCATTAAAATTTTACCGCAAGCACTTTCAGCCTCAGAATCTTTAAGTGTCCGGTCATTTGCCCTAAATACTATATTATACGCGGCCGATTTCATGCCCACGCCTATCTGCGGCCCCCTATAAACATCAAACAAGGTTACTTTTTCTATTAAACCGCCGCCATTTTCTAAAATGGTTGACTCTATATCCCCGGCTAAAACCCCTTCCTTAACTATTATAGCAATATCCCTTTTTATATCCGGAAATTTAGCCAGAGGTTTATACTCCCTATTTAAAGAAGCATAAGGCATTAATTTAGTAAGGTTTATCACAGAAATAAATGTATCGCTATTTATTTCATAATTTTCTTTAACTAGTGGGTGCAGTTCGCCAACAAAGCCTATGGGGCTGCCGCCAATAGCGATTTCCGCCGACCTTCCGGGGTGCATATATGGTAGCCCTTTTACTTGGCTAAATTTCACCTTATTAACACCGATACGGTCAAAGAGTGTTTCAACAATACCTTTAATATTATAAAAATCCACACCGCCATACATGCCCACCGTCAAAATATCTTCTTCTACCGGAAGCTCTTTGAGCGGCAATGATTTAGGGACATAAGTTTTAGATATTTCAAAAAGCCCTGCGGAACCGTTGCGCCGGTTATAATTAGTTGATAGCGACTGCAGCATCCCGTTCACTGTCTGGGTACGCATTACACTAAAATCTTCGCCCAGTGGGTTAATTATTTTTACCGCTTCCAATAATTTATCCCCGGCTGGGATTAAAAGTTTATCAAAAACTTTTGGGCTCTCGAAAGAATAATTCATGGCTTCACATAAGCCACAAGAAACCATAGTTTCTATAACTGCATCTAAAATAATTTGCTGACTGTTTTTTCTGCCAACAGTTGGGGTCCCTGCCGCAAGCGTTGTTTTGATATTATCATAGCCATATATCCTAGCCACCTCTTCAGCCAAGTCCGCCTCTTCCAATAAATCCGGCCTATACGTTGGGATATAGGCAATATTGCCCTTTGATTCTATCCCAAGCCTTTTAAGGCAGCCCCCCATTTCAGCAGCTGTTAAATTTGTACCCAGTAGCTTGTTAATATTTTCAGGGGAGTAATTTAATTGCCACCCTTCCCGTTTCCCAACATAACAATCAACAGTGCCTTTCACAACTTCGCCAAAGCCTAACTCTTCAATAAGCTGGGCGGCACGGTCTACAGCCACCATTGCCATATTGGGGTCTACCCCTTTTTCAAATATTGAAGAGGAATCAGTCCTTAAGCCAAGCTTCTTAGCGGTTAACCTAATATTGACCCCATTAAAACAAGCGGATTCCAATAAAACAGCAGATGCGTTTTCAGTAATTTTAGAATTTTCGCCGCCCATAACCCCAGCGATTGCCAAAGCTTTTTCTGTATCTGATATAACAAGCATTGAAGGGGCCAATACCCTTTCTTGCCCATCGAGCGTAATAAAATTCTCGTTCCCGGCGGCATTCCTTACAATTATATGGCGGCCCTTGACAACATCAATATCAAAAGCATGCATAGGCTGGCCAAGCTCTAACATAACATAATTGGTTATATCAACTATACTATTTATTGGCCTTACACCGGAGGCGGTGAGCTTATGCCTTAACCATAAAGGCGATGGGCAGATTTTCACATTTTTAATAGCCCTTGCAACATATCTGTAGCATAGCTCCGGGTTTTGTATTTCTACCTTCACCATCTCGTTAATATCACCGCCAGCACTTTCAATAAGCTTGATTTCAGGAAACTTTAGCGGTTTGTTAAAAGTAGCGGCGGCTTCCCTTGCTATGCCCACAACAGAAAAACAGTCTGGCCTGTTTGACGTTATCTCGTATTCAACAACATCGTCCCGCATCTGCAAAACGTCTAAAACATCTGAACCGGGCTCTACTTCTTCTTGAAAAATATATATGCCATCCTCCGGTGATTCTGGATAATCATTTGTTGTAAAACCAAGCTCTTCCACAGAGCAGAGCATGCCCTCGGATAACTGCCCACGCATTTTACTGGTTTTTATTTGTAACCCGCCCGCTAAATTTGCGCCATCTAAAGCAACCGGCACTACCGCGCCTTCAAAAACATTTGTTGCCGCCGTAATAACCTGCAATACCTTGCTGCCAATATCTATTTTGCACAGCACCAGCCTATCCGCCTCTGGGTGTTTATCAATTTTCAAAATCTTGCCCACAACAACATTTGTAACCGCCGCACCCATTTCAGTAAGGGATTCAACCTTTGAGCCAGACAGCGTTATCTTATCCATAAATTCTTTCGTAGTGCAATCTATATCAACATATTCTTTTACCCAAGACATAGGGACATTCATAAATCCAGCGCCTCCTTAAAATTGTTTTAAAAATTTTACATCGTTTTCGTACATTAACCTAAGGTCCGCTATGCCGTACCTCTGCATAGCGATACGTTCAAGGCCTGTCCCAAATGCAAAGCCGGAATATACAGTTGGGTCTACCCCAGACATCCTCAAAACCCTAGGGTGGACCATCCCGCACCCTAAAACTTCTATCCACCCGCTATCTTTACATACCCGGCACCCTTTGCCGCCACATGCAAAACAAGCAACATCCATCTCTGCGCTAGGCTCGGTAAAAGGGAAATGATGCGGCCTAAACCGGACAATTGTTTTTTCACCAAATAATTCTTTTGCAAAAACATAGAGTGCACCTTTTAAATCACCCATTGTAATACCCTTGTCGATAACCAGGCCCTCAAGCTGATGGAAAACCGGCGAGTGTGTAGCATCAACCTCATCTGAGCGGAAAACCCTCCCCGGCGCAATGATCCGTATAGGCGGCTTCTTATTCTCCATAACCCTAATCTGCACCGGCGAAGTCTGCGTCCTTAATACAAACCCGCCTTCTACATAAAAAGTATCCTGCTCATCTTTTGCCGGGTGGTTCTCAGGTATATTAAGGGCTTCAAAATTATAATAATCTGTTTCGATTTCTGGCCCTTCTGCAATTTCATAACCCATTCCCAAAAAAATATCTTTTATCTCATCAATTACAATTGTCATAGGGTGCTTGTGCCCAATATCAATTTTTTTGCCCGGCATAGTTACGTCAATAGACTCTAACCGGAGTTTTTCACTAAGGGCCTTTTCAGATAATGCTTGTTTAGCCCCTTTAAGCTTAGCTTCTATTATTTCCCTCACTTCATTAGCTATTTGGCCAATAACAGGCCTTTCATCCGCCGATAATTTGCCCATGCCTTTTAAAATATCTGTTAACGCACCCTTTTTCCCTAAATATTTAACCCTGACCTCGTCAAGGCCTTTCAGGTCGATAATATTATTTATTGCTTCTGCCGCCTGGATTTTAATTTCTTCTAATTTATTTTTCATTAAATCGCTACCTTTCTATTTATTAATTCCGCGCCTAAACACAAAAAAACCCCGCCCCAGCAAAGGGACGAAGTGAATTTTCGCGGTACCACCCAATTTCCTAATAAAACAGGCACTTAAAAGGATAACGGGCTTATCCGTCCTGCCCTAATTAATAATTGTTCAAGCAGGCTGCTCCGGTGTGAACTTCAAATTATAATCTGCTAAATACTCTCAGCCAAGGTATTTTTCTCTGGGCAAAACCTTTTCGGGAAAACCCCTAGGAAGTATTTTGCTTTAAACAAATTATAGCCCTACTCTCACCATCACTGCATTTTGAAAATTATAACATACAGCGTGCGTTTGTCAAGCAAGCGAAACAAATTTAATTAAGCAAAATTCCATGCGGTAGGGTGGAATTTTGGTACCCCCAAGATTTGTTTCGCAAGCGAAACAAATTTAATTAAGCAAAATTCCATGCGGTAGGGTGGAATTTTGGTGCCCTCAGGATTTGTTTCGTAAGCAAAAACATTTATTTAATAACCATATTTTTCACGGTACTCATGTGGAAAAATATTTTCATAATGTTTAAAAGTGGCCCTAAATTTTTTAGAATCTTCAAAGCCAGCTTTTATAGCTATAACCTCATCAGACGAATCTGATTCTTGCATTAACTGTTTAGCTATTTGCACTTTTCTTTCAACAATATATTCTGCAAAAGATTTATTCAGCCTTTTAATAAATAAATTATTTAAATAATCTGCTGTTGTGCCGATTTTTAGGGCAGCATTTAATACAGATTTGGATTCATAATAATATTTAGAGGCATATTTTTTTGCCTCTTCAAATAAATTATTATCTTTTTCTTCGTGGACACTTAACACATAGTCACAAAAATTCTTTATTGCCTTATTCAGAAACTCATATGCCTCTTCCAGCCCGCGGATCTCCAAACCTTCTTTAAACGAAAAGAAATTGGAAAACTGGTTGTTGCTTAAAATATTTTGTTCACCGGCGTACCTGCTGATGCTTATAAGTATATTCAATATAATTTTTGGTATCAAATTATCAGGCAATTCGCCCGCTTCCCTCAAGCTAGCAGTAATTTCATTTAGGAGCATATAACAATATTCATATTCCCCAATTACAGCCGCATAAACAAGCTTATGCTCCTTCTCCAGAGGGTACCTGTATGTTACATTATTTTCAGGCTCTACAAAACAAATTGGGATGATACTATTATAACCCACATGGAACCTATACCTTAAGGCTGCCTCGGCCTCTTTATAAGAAACAAAAATATCAGCTGGCTTAGCATATATCCTACCTATCCCTGTTGTAACCCTTATCTGCATTTTCTCATAAATAATATTACGGATTTTGGCACAATTACTCAGTATCTCATCCAGCGAAATTTGGCCGCTCATTATGATTGCTATAGAATTAAAATTAGTAATTGTAGCTTTTGAGGAATTAGGTTCGATATTTTGATTGATAATATTTAATATTTTGAAAATAAGCATATGCTTTTCCATTTCACTTAACGTTAGTATTATTTTTTTAAAATAATCCACACGTACTATACAAACACAGAAGTTATCAAAAAACTGCATATTAAAATAATGAAAGCTCCTATACAGTTCATCATCATTTTTTACAAAACCGTTTAAAACATTATTTAAAAACTTATCTTCAAATAATTTTATCCTCTCAAAATATTCGTTCTTTAATGAATCCTCTTCTTTGCGCTTTAAAAAAAGCGAATCAAAAATATTTAAAGCATTATCCATCGCTTTTTTAAATTCTACCGGCTTAACCGGTTTAAACATATAATTTATTACACCAAAATCAAGCGACCTCTTCAAATAATCCGATTCAACATATGTCCCATATAAAATCATCCTAACCTCGGGGAACATCTCATATATATTCCGTATTATAGAATAACTGTTTATCCCGAAAAATTTTATGTCGCCAACAATTAAGTCGGGTTTTTCTGCCCTGGTAATATCATAAATGTTTTTATTGTGGTCCGTAACAGATTTAATACTTTTTAAATTAGGGTAATTCGTTTTTAAAAAATTCCTGAAATTTTTTATATTATCTATATCAACATCAACAAGAAGTACATTAATCACACAGGTCCACTCCTAAGCCTAATTAAAATAAAACCGACAAAACGGAATTAATATCATATGTATATTTCTATTATTTTCTGGCTAGAATTAAAAAACTATAAAAAAATTACCTAACCTACTTATTAATATTATCGACAAAATATAAAATTTCATTACAAAAGCACTAAAATTTTACTATAACCGCATTAAAAATATTTTGTGAAAAATTGCATCCCATAAATAAATATGTTATATTTATCTATATAATATAACGCCTGAGGCGTTAGCATTTTGAAAAACAGTTAGTAGCTTGCTGGCAAATGGCGCCCCATAAACCAGATTTTTTGCCATACTATACTAATGCTTTTTTGAAACTGTTATTGCAACAGATTTATCCCCAGGGCGTATGAAAGGAATAGGTTCTTTTATGAGCGTAATATACATTTTTTATACAATATCGCCAATAATTCTAAAATACTTATTCAAATTTATCCCCGATAACCCCATTTTAGGAATAGCATTATTTGTACTAGCGTCTATATATTGGTTATTTGTTGGGTTTGAATTTTCTAAGCTTGGCTTATCAAAGTTATTATGCATAATCCTGGGCAATATCTTTTTTATAATAGACGGGGTTATATTTTTATTTTTTAACAATAAGCCACCTGAAATATTAGGCCATTTTACAAAAATAGCCTATACGTTTTGTCATCCGGCATTATCCCTTTTATTTACGCCCTTAGGTTTAAGCCAAAGCCTTTCTAATTTGTTAATAGAATATATTGGCATAGCTTTCTTTATGATTTGTTTTTCTATAATATATTTTTATGCAAGTAGCCGGCATAGGCGCTCTAAATATACTTTCTCGAAAAATCTATATTAGCATGCCTACGTAAAAATAAAAACCACCCAAAATAACTGGATGGTTTTTTTATTTTTAACTACCGGATGGTATCTTAGAAATAATAGCATTAGCCAAGTTTGAAATTGGCATAGTTTGGAGCCATACCTTGCCCGGGCCTTTTAAAAGCCCAACAAACAAGCCCTCGCCACCAAACATAATATTTTTCAAGCCCTTTACCCTCTCAATATCAAAGCTAACCGTACTTTCCATAGCTGCTAAATATCCTTGGTCTATCACTAGCTCTTCGCCGCTGGACAAATTGTATTCCTGAATTTCCCCATCAATTTCTAAGAAAGCCATACCGTTTCCAGAAAAGCGCTGTAAAATAAAACCTTCGCCGCCAAAAAATCCAGCGCCTATTTTTTTTCTAAAATGTGTTTTGATATCAACATTTTCTTCCATAACCAGCATAGATGATTTTTGGGCGATAATATCTTTACCCGGCTCTATGCGGATATCTAAAACCCGGCCAGCATAAGATGAGCCAAATGCTATCTTCTGGCCGGCTGAATTGGCTGTGTAGTAATTCAAAAACATAGATTCGCCACTAAAAGTCCGGGCAAGGCCTTTCATAATCCCGCCACCAGTAGAAGTTTTCATATCAATGCCACGTGACATCCATGACATCCCGCCCTTTTCACTAATTACGGTCTCACCACTAGATAAAGTACACACTACTACAGGAAAGTTTCCCCCTATAATCTCATATTGCATAATTACAATCCTCCCTTTTTAGTATACTATAACATTCTAACCAATAAAATTATAATAGTAAATAATAAAATTTTTATGTCAAAGGGGTTACAGGTCCAACCAGCTATCTATTTTCCATTTATTATCGGCTCCCCTTACAAGGTTATATTGTTTCTTTATACTTTCTATGTTGTTAAAATAAAAGGTCAATATAACGCTGCACATATCATCATCTTTAGATGTATATTTTACAGAGCCGCTTTTCACATCCAAAACATACACACCCTCATTTGAAAATTCGTTAAACGAGCCGACCGTATTTTCTATTTGGCTTTCTAAAGTATTTAGCCCATTAAGCCCATCAGAAAAAATATTCCGCTGAAACTCTAATACTTCCGCAATTTTGCTTGTGTCTGCTAAAATATTGCCATATAAAAAAATCATAATTTTATTATTTATTTCAATAACCTCTTCAGGCGTTTCTGGGTATGCATTTATAAAATCATATTCCGCCAGCCCACTATAAATCTTTTCACCTTTGCTGCCTTTGCCTGGATTATAATAACTCGGGTTTTGATTATAAACCCTAATAGAGAAAATTAGCAATAATACAATAAAGGAAACCCCTGCCAATGTAACAAATACCGCCGTTGAAGTTTTTACTTTCTTAACAGGCATGTTTTACACCCCTCTTTTTTAACGCTTGCCCTAATTTGCTGCAACCGTACTTATTTCGGCACCATCTTGTATAAATTCATATGGGGCACTATCAGCCTTATCAAAAGCTTCAGCAATAGTTTTTATGCTTTCTGATTTAACCAAAAGCCCTTCAGTTATAGAAAATGTTTCATTGGTTAATGACATATTATTTTTTATAGCACCAGATATATTTGCCAAAACTTTATAAATAACATCAACCTGCCCTATTTCATAACTGGTAATGCCTTCAAAAATATCAATAGCCTTCCCAATATTATTTATTGTAGATTCTAAAGACCCGGAAGTTAACGACGCCGCAGAAATTACTTTATCAGTTTTTATAATTGAGCCTTTAATAACACCTTCAATATTATTTACCGCATTTTGTGTTTTAAGGGCAAGCAGTTTAATTTCTTTTGCTATAGCCGCAAAGCCTTTGCCATAAACACCGGCCCGCATCGCCTCAACATCGGCGTTAAGTGCCAACAAATTAGCTTGGAAAGCTATCCCCCCAATGCCCCTAATTACATTATAGGTATCTGAGTGTACAACCCTTTCCGATTTAATAAAATCAATTATTTTATTTAATTCAATGTTAATTGCACAAAGGCTTTCTTTTGATATTAAGTCAATAGTTGACGCATCCTGGGCCTTTGCTATTGTTTTATTTAAACCTATGCATAATATATCAAAAATTTCGTTAGCACCATCCAGATACGAAGCTTGCCCTTCCAAAACCCCTTCGGATTCTTTAAGCCTATGCCTTATCACTTTTAACCCCGCCATAAGCTCATTGGATATACTGCCAATATTTATAAAAATATCGTTTAAACGGTTTAAAAGTAAATTAACCGAAGACTTAATAGGGCTAAAATAACCAGGGTATTCTTTCCCTATAACCTGGCTAATATTATTTTGGGTTATAGAATTTATTATTTCTGAAGCATCGTTAATATATGACACTATCACCCCGGCCGCTTTATTAATTGAAGTATTAAGCATGTTAAACTCGCCTTTATAACTACTATCAACCCTAGCATCAAAATTGCCTTCAGATATTTCATCCAGGCACCTTGAGGCTTCTGATATTGGGGCCGAAAGCGCCAATAATAATTCATTCACTTTAGATATTAATTTTTTCCACCCCGGCCCATAATTCTTAAAATTAATATTTTGGTGCAAGTAGCCGGCTTTAATATTTAAAATTATATTATCAAGCTCTTTAGTTAGCTGTGATAAATTATTTTTTATAAGGCACAGTGAATTTTCCATATAAGCTTTTTTCCCAGGCATCTCTGGCATTTCCTCAAAAAAATCGCCTTTCCCAATATCCTCAACACCTTGAATAAATATTATATTATCATTTACCAATTGCTGAATTAATTCGTTATAGGAAGCTGCAAGTTTTTTATACCCACCACTAAATAGGTTTTCGTCAACCCTTGAACCAATATCCCCAGCCATAATAGAAATAGAAGCTTCGTTTGTTGAATTGATAATATTCATAATATTTTCATTTATATTCCGGAGTGCACCGGCAAGTTTTTCAAATTCATTTTCATGCCCTATCTCAAAATCATTGTCAAAAAAACCTTCAGAAATTTTTTCCGCTATATTCGACAATTTATTTATCGGCCTAAGAATTAATTTTCTTATATTAAATAATAAGGAAGCCACAACTAAAAACGAAATAGATAACACAACTAATTGCAATAATAATAATTGCCTAACCGTATCCAAGCTGCTTATATGGTACAACTCAAATAAGGTAATCCCACCTATTGTTAAACATAAAATAATTGGTACTGTTAAGCATATTGATAATTTATAAAAAAACCTACTATCCTTCATTTAAATACCTCCTAAACCGTTAGGGAAATTTTAATTTATGGAAAAGAAAAACTGTTATAAAATTGTTATCATAGTAATTATTCCCAATGGTTTGAATAATATTTAAAATTATAAAACTAAATTTAAAAACTGCATAAAAAAAGGGCCCTCAAGCCCTTTTGACCAAACTAAAATAATTAAAGCCTTTCTGGGTTTGAGGTAACTACCCCCTGCCCCAGTTTAGTACGTAAATAAATGCCATCTGCCAGTTTTAAATAATAACTATCCTGCCCTTTATATATTTCAAAAGATAGTTTATTTTGAACCTCAGTACTTTCATCAGTCAAGCCATCTTCATCTTTTACATATTTTTCTTTATAATTTATGTTTATACGGTTGTTTATTATAGTATAGTCGCCTTTGGCTAATTGTTTATACCCGGGCCGGTAAACATTGATATTTACCTTGCCTGCTTTATCAAAACTAAATGTTTCATTATTAGTAGGCAAGCCGCCCCCCGCTAGGTACCGTATATTAAATTTAGTGCCGGCAAAGGCCTTTTTAATATCGCCCTCTTCTGCTACCGATAATCCTGCGGGCACTGTTTCCCTATCTGTTACAACAGTTGCCCTGCAATAAGCATCCGATTTAAGTTTGTTGTTTACATAGGCGTAATCAGATTCACGCTTGGCAGAGGCAGGTTGCGAACCATCATAAATATTAAAATACATAGCCCTTTTTTCGCTATCGTATTTAGCAAGCATAGTAATGGTCATAAACCTGCTGCCCTCTTTTAGTTGCTTCCCTAATTCATAATTATCATATGCCCCATAATTATATTTTTCATTATCGACAGAGATTTTTATTTTGCCATTCTCTATAGCATAGCTACCTTGGATAATTTCCAAAATACTATCATCCCTATTTATAGACAAATCAACCTTATTATTAAGGCTAAACTTTATTTTGTAAACATTGCCGCCCTTTTTAAATGAATAAGCTTTCCCGGCTATCTGCAAAGACAAATCAGGGCCTGAAATATCTTTAGGCGCCTCTTTTGCGTCAAACCCCCCATCTACACTAATGGCGGCCATATATTTTATATTATCTTCAGGGCTTCCAAAGTAATCAAACCCATCACTTACAAACGCTGCAAATAATTGGCCATCAATATAATTAAACCTCATTTCAGCCGTATACCTTTTGCCCGAAAAATCTTCATAATACTCGTTAACATTAAAATAGCCAGGCCGGCTAAAATCCAAATAAGCAAAACCATCGCTTAACCTATATTTACCGTGTATGCTATGTTCCATGCCATCATCTATAAGCGCCCCATCAAAGGACATATTTTCGTAAAAATTTAGGTAGGCTAAATTATTGCCGCTGCTTACTAGTTTAATAGATTTAACCCCTTCGCTAATATCACTTTTTGTGGCCAGAGATGTATATAATTTAAATTGCTCAAAAGGCTCCGGGGTAATCTTATATGACTCATCCCCTACTGTCAGGTAATATGAATTTGTAGAATCTATATAATCTAAAGCATAATTTAAAGTTTCCGGGTTTTCTATTTCATTTACCGTATAAGTGTTATGTATTTTATCAAACTCATACGATTTAACAGGGTCCAGTTTAAAAACATTATCAGATATTTCATAACTACATTCAGTTACTAAAACCTTGTCAAAATTCAAGTCATTAATCAAATACACAGTCTGGGCATTAGTAAATTGTAGCCTATTAAACTCAATTTTAGGGTTAATAATCGACCAGTCTTTGCTAGTTAAAAAAATTGAAGCCTGTTCGCCTTTTACAGTTTGAAAAAGATTTTTTTCAGATTCTGTTGCCAAGCCTATTTCTTGGCTTTCCGCATAGCTCGCAAAGCAATTAATCTCAGGGACAGTACTGGTGCGCAAATTTAAATCTATTTCATTGTCAGTAATTTTAATATAATTATCTACCCTTATTGGCCCCTCTGTATAATCTTCAATAGTATAAGCGCCAAACTTTTCTGACATATAAGTTTTATTTATTTCTATTATAGAGGAATTGCCTATTACGCTAAGCTCGCCTTCGTAATAGTTTATTTTCGACTTGTCTTTATAAATAATTGTTACATTCTGCCCATCAAAATTAGTCTCAACAATACTTGGTGTGTTGCCTAAATTTTCTGCTACAAAAGATTTGCCATCTAACATTTTGTAGACAAAATCCGAATAAGCTTTAGCCCCGCCATAGGGTTCATCTGTTGAAACCTCTAAAAAAACTTCAGCACTTACAGGCATAGCAAAAACTATTACAAATATTAAACATGAAAATAATGAAAAAAATCTTTTAAGCATAGATAACTCCTCCTTTTACAAAGTATATAATTAATTAAATCTGTAGCTTAGTGTAATTATACGATAATCTCCCCCATAATGCTTTTTTATTTATTATTTGAAATATTACTGTAATAATAAACATGTACATTTTTCTAGTTAATCATTGAACAAAGCCCCTTTAAATTATAAAATAGACTGAGCCTAACAAATTTTTTAATACTGGAGGAAACAAATTGAAGACATTATATTTCGAGTGTAGCATGGGCGCTTCCGGCGACATGGTTAATTCATCGCTTTTAGAACTTTTAGATTGCCCGGAAGAATTTATTGATAGTTTGGATAATTTTAATTTAGAAGGCATAAACATTAAAGTTAGTAAAGCCACTAAATGTGGGGTCACGGGGACAAATTTTGACGTTTTGGTTAATGGCGCCGGTGAATTAAGCCTTGATGTTGATACAGATGGAGGGCATAGCCACGGGCTGGAAGAAGGGGATAGGCACGGGCTATACCATAACCATACACATGGGCAAGAACATAGCCATAACCATGAGCATAGCCATTATGATTTTAAAAACATAACAGATACAATAAATC
>JAITVM010000085.1 GCA_031285815.1 Clostridiales bacterium
GGCGGGCAGGCGTTTGCTGATTGGATAATTAGTGGCACTACCCAAGAATTAATAAGCACCTTTGGCGTAGAAGAGTTTGGCCAGCCACTCTTTATTCCAAACGCGAAATAATATTTATAATAAATAAATATTATTCGTACCAGACGCGAAGTAATATTTAAAATATAAATTTAGAAAGGGGCACAAGCCAGTGGTTCAGCCCACTTATAGTGAGGTTTTAGGGATTATCGGCACAACATTAACCATGGCGTTATTGTCTACGGCAATATCTTCTGTGTTGGGCACAATTTTTGGGCTGGCGCTGGAACGTGCCCGCTTTCCGGGTAAAGCCTTGATTGTGCGCATAAACCGTACGTTAATGGGGGTGCCCCCGGTTGTTATTGGGCTTTTGGTTTATATGGTTTTTATGCGGCGGGGCCCTTTTGGTTTTCTGGATTTATTATTTACAATCCGCGCTATGGTTATTGCACAGGTTTTGATAATAACGCCGATTATCTGCGGCATGGTGTATTCGGCAGCGGATAGGTCTGCCGGGCGCATAAGGGGTTTTGGGCGCACTATGGGTGCTAGCCGTTTGCAGTCTCAAATATTATTAATACGGGAATTAGGCAATGAAATTTATTTTGCGGCGGTAACCGGGTTTGGCAGGGCCATTAGCGAAGTGGGCGCGGTTATGGTTGTGGGTGGCAATATCAGGTACAAAACCCGGATAATGACCACGGCCATAACAGTCTTACGCAATACCGGCGACTATTCGCAAGCGGTTTTGTTAGGCGGGGTTCTTCTTATTATTGCTTTTTTGATTCAAGCTTCTGCGGATTTTATCCGCCGTAAGGGGGCAAGGGCCGATGAAAATTATTGAACTGGAAAAGCATTTTGGGCAATTCAGTTTGAAGGTTGGCGGGTTATATATTGAACCGGGTGGTATATTCGGTTTAATCGGCCCTAACGGGAGCGGTAAAAGTACCTTTATGAAAATTATGGCGGGGATTATGGAGCCGGATAACGGCAAAATTGATTACGAAGGGCTAAATTACCGTGATATGACTATGGTTTCGCGGAAGCCTTATTTTTTGCATGACACAGTTTACAATAATTTAATATACCCGCTTAGATTACGTAAAATAAAGCCCGCCCCGGATTTGGTTGATTATTTTTTAAGCCTGGCGGGCCTGAAACAGCGCCAATATGCGCCAAGCTTATCCAGCGGCGAGCAGCAGAAGCTGGCGTTGGCCCGGGCTATGATTTTTTCGCCAAAGCTTATCTTTATAGATGAAGCTTTTTCTAATTTGGATATGGAAAGTGTTTCTGTGTTTGAGCGGGTTATTTTAGAGCGCCAAAAAATAGCTCCGGCTACATGGGTTATAATTAGCCACCAGCTTTCGCATATCGAACGGCTTTGCGCACATGCCGGGTTTATGTATGGCGGCAGGCTGGAGGCGGTTGGCACAATTAAAGAAATTTTCCAAAATCCGGAGAACCCTCTATTAAAGAAGTATTTGCAGTACATGTCTTTTTGAGTTTTTGGAATCATTTGTATGATTAAAGGGGTTTTCCAAAGACGGGAAAACCTTATATTAAAGAAGTACTTGCAGTACATGTCTTTTTGATTTAACCGCAAACTTTACAATTTGGGTCCTTGGCTACCTCTATTTCTTCGGTGGCCATTTTTATCCCATCAAAAAATAAAATAATACCTTTAGTTGCCACCCCCAGGATTAGCTGGGTTACCGCCAAGGCTTCGGCACAGCCGACCCAGCCGGCCATTGCGCCCAAAATTGGGGTAGGCCCTTCCGGCTGGATGGCGGAACCGTAAATACATTCATAGCATGCGGTCTGGCCGGGGATGACTGTTAACAGCGTGCCGCTAAAGCCGCTGACTGCCCCGTCAACATAGGGCGTATTAGTTTTTACGCAAGCGTAGTTAGTTATCTTTCTCGCATCCACAGAATCTGTACATAAAGCAACCATATCATAATTTTTTATGATTGTTTGCGCGTTTTCGTTTGTAAGCAGTTCCGGGTAGGCTATGATTTCTATTTCGCCGTTAATTTTTTTTAGCAGGCCGGCGGCGCAGAGCGCTTTAGGTTTCCCGATATCATCTTTGCTATAGAGTATCTGCCTGTTTAAGTTACTGAGGGATACTGTGTCGCCGTCCATAACCCCAATTTTCCCGACCCCGGCGGCAGCTAAGTATTGTAAGGCCGGGGAACCCAGGCCCCCCGCGCCAATAACAAGCACAGAAGCTTTAAGGAGTTTGTTTTGCCCAACTGTCCCGATTTCCGGCAATATTAATTGCCGCGCATACCGTTCATTCATTTGAAACCACCTCATATAAGAAAAGATTCTTTAACATTATAACCCAATATGATAAAATTAAAAAATAATAATTCGTATATAAAACAAAGGGAGGCGCAGTTGCGAAATGGAATTTCTGACTGTAGATAGTATTGAATCGGCACGGGAAAAATTAATCTCATATGCCGGCGGGTGGCTTTGTGCAAAAAAAATTCTGCCACTGGAAAAAGCCCTTGGCAAAATTTTGGCTGAAGATATATTTGCGAAGGGGGATATACCTGCGTTTAGGCGGTCGTCTGTGGATGGTTATGCGGTTTTAGCAGAAAATACTGCCGCGGCCGGCGAAAGCATACCTGTATTTTTAAATTTAGTGGGGCAGGTTGAAATGGGGAAAGCCGCAGGGTTTTCTATCAGTAGCGGCGAATGCGCAGAGGTCCCCACGGGCGGTATGCTCCCGGATGGAGCTACGGCCGTTGTTATGGTTGAATATTCAGAAGCTTTCGGCAGCGGCATTGCGTTATATAAATCCGCGGCTTATGGCGAAAATGTAGTACAAGCCGGGGAGGATGCAAAGTGCGGCACCTTGCTTTTAAAGCGCGGCAAACTTATTTTGCCCCAGGATATCGGTGCGTTAGCCGCGGCCGGCATTAATAATGTACCGGTATTTGCGCCGCCCCGCTTAACAATTATTTCTACGGGCGACGAGCTGGTACACCCATCACTTAACCCAATGCCGGGGCAGGTTAGGGATATTAATACATATGCATTAATGGCGTTGGCCGAAAAAATAGGTTTTGAGGCAGTAAGTTCGGCTATAGCCCCGGATGAGCCGGAGGCTTTAGAAAATGCCGTACGTGGGGCTATGGATATCAGCGATATAGTTGTGGTTTCCGGCGGCAGCTCAAAAGGCAAAAAAGATATGACCAAGGATGTATTAGATAAACTTTCGGCACCGGGGGTTTTTACCCATGGCCTGGCCGTGAAGCCGGGTAAGCCGACGATTTTAGGTTTTGATGAAAATTCTAAAACTATATTGGCGGGCCTGCCCGGGCACCCGGTTTCGGCTATGATTATATTTGAATTAATTTTTAACTGGCTGTTTCGTGAAATTACAGGGGCGGCCGGGCAAATGAAAATCCCGGCGCGGCTTTCGTCAAATGTGGCGTCGTCGCCGGGTAAACTTACCTGCCAGCCCTGTAGCCTTTTATTAAACGGCTCGGGATATATTGCCGAGCCTACCTTTGGAAAATCCGGGCTTATAACAACGCTAACAAAGGCGGACGGTTTTTTTATGATAGGGCGGGGCACAGAGGGGATTACAGAAGGG
>JAITVM010000097.1 GCA_031285815.1 Clostridiales bacterium
CCATGGTTATCCACAATTCGTTATGGAACAAACAAATTTTTTACGCTTGTTTGTTAGCTTGTTTTAGTACCTGTTTTAATGCTTGTTTTAATACTTGTTTTCGGTACCCGCAAAACCGCTCTATGAGCGGTCTGCAAATTTTAATTCCCTACATTCATTTCCCTACTCCCCTACATTCGTTTTCCTACTTCCCTACATTCATTTTCCTACTTCCCTACATTCATTTTCTTTTACCACTACACATATTGACTTATGAAGTGGATTGATGTATCCTAAAATTCAGGTGATATGGTATGGCAATAAAAAAGAATTATGTAGTTGAGAAACAAAATATATTAAATGAAATACGTGCAAACAATATGACATTACAGGAGCTTAGGTTTTTTAGTATTTATTTATCTAAAATTAACCCAAGGGATGTAAATACAAGAAAGGTAAGGTTTACGATTTCTGATTTTAAAAAAATAATGGAATTGGGAAAGGTAAACATTAACCATTTTAAAACAACAACAGATGGGCTGTTGTGCAAGATAGTACGTATCCCCAAAAAGAGTGGTGGTTATGAAAGTTTTCAGCTTTTTAAAAAATGTATCGTTGATATTGATGAGAATAATGGCTGGTATATAGAAATCGATGCTAATGACGATGCTTTGCCGCTTATGTTCGAATTTAAAGAAAAATATTTTTCATACCAGCTTTGGAATGCGTTGAAGCTTAAAAGCTCCAACCAATTGCGGATGTATGAGATTTTAAAGCAATATGAAAAAATTGGGGAACGTGTTCTAGATATCGAAGAACTGAGGGAGCTGCTTGGGATTTCGCCAGGGGAGTACCCGAGGTATGATAATTTTAAAATGCGGGTACTCGATAGCTGCCAAGATGCCTTAGAGGAATATACTGACATTAAATTTACTTATGAACCATCTGGGAAAAAGGGCAGAGGGGGGAAAATTTTATTTTTAAAATTTAATATATATAAGAACGCTGAATTTAAAGACCCCCTATCGTTAGAGAAATTTTTAGAGGGGCATAATGAACCGGGCACGGCAGCAAATGCCCAAGACCTATCTGTTGAGAACGACAGCCTTGTTTTTTATTCTAGTGCTTGCGACGATGAATTTTCGAAAAAAGAGATGCAATTCATAATTACCCTTATTCGAAAAGCAGTACCTTTTAATTATTCTATAGCATCCGGAATGGAAATTGAGTACTACGATTATTTAAGGATGAAATATGACGAGTTAAATATGCGCGCTGATAAAGGTGCTATTAAAAACCGTTTTGGGTACCTTAGGAAATTAATAGAGTTAGATTGTGATTGAAGTAAAATACTTTTACAAACCCTATCAGGGGCTTGAGGCAATATGCGGCCCTGCCAATAATGTTTGACAGGGCCGCATATTGGTGACAATTAGTTCAAATCGTCAATTTTCATCTCAACGCCGGAACTTGAAACATTCACGCCTGAAGGATATTTATTCTTTGTAATCACTCTTGAGCCTGGGCTGTATTGTCATTCCATAGTGAATCCAGGTATTTCTGGGCTTTTTCATAGTTGGCTTTGGAAGTATCAATCGGTAAGCTGAACATCAGGTTGACACCTTCAAAATTAGGTATAGGGGTTACGAGGCCTGTTTCTTCATTATAATCAAATGCGTCTGTGCTATAAAAGTTGGTAGAACTAACTATGAGCGTCAGCCCACGGTCGGCGAACATTTCAATACTGTCGCAATCAATAAGCCGGTACATTACGCCGTCCCTAACAAAAGCCGAATAACCTCCCCCCATGCTGGCGATGTTGAACTGCCAAGGTTTTTGGCCGTGGATAAGCGGCGAAACAAAAAATGGTGTAGCCCCATAATCAGGGTCACTGGTATCGGGCATATTGCTCCCTTGTTTAACTATGGCTACCACAGCATAGGTTTTGTCGGTATCAACCTCTTCTGCAAACCCGTCAAGCCCTTTCCCAGAAACTATTCCGAGTAGGGATATATTATATCCGTTGTCCGATTGGGTTTCATTTATAATTAATGCGCCTTCGCTTTCAAAGGCTTCTGCCAAAATTGGGTATTCGAAATTTTTTGCCACCTGGGACGGTGATAGGAAATACCACGCAGCGAAAACTGTGGCAGGGATAAAGGTACAAGCAATAATTATTGCGGCAACCGCACTAAAAGGCCGCCTGATAGTTAGTTTTTTCAATTTATGCCCCTCCTTAATATCTTCAAATTTTATTTTTTTAATAAGTTCCGGACCTGCGCCTTCAGAGCTCTCCAAAGCCCGTTTAAGTAGCGCATCTGTATACTCCTCCTTGTTATTCATAAGCCCTCAGCCCTTTCTCAATAAGTTTTCTCGATTTGAACAAGCGGCTTTTTACCGTACCGGCAGGCAATTTTAATGCTGCTGCAATTTCGTCAACTGCCAGTTCGGCGGTGTAATACATAATTGTAGGGATTCTATATTTGTCCGGCAATGATGCCACTAATTTACGGACGGTGTGTACCTCGTCCTTTTCAATAAAGCTGTCTTCTGTGTTGGCTCCACTTGCAATGGTATCATCTAAAGGCCCGATAGGTGCCAGCCTCTTACGGCGGGCATACTTCCGTTTCCACCCTTTCCATATATATAAGGTTGTGGAAAACAAAAAACTCTTTGGATTAGCAGAACTGCTTATCTTCGCCATATTTACATAAATGTTTAAAAATGATTCTTGAAACAAATCTTCCGCGTCCTCTTTTGAAAAAGTGAGGCGCCGGCAAAATTTGTATAAAGAATCTCCATATTCATCAACTAAGGAGGAATATGTATATGTTGGGACTGGTTTATCGGCTGTTATTGCGCGCAATGTATTTGATTCTATTTTTTTCTGCCTCCTTTCAAATCCCGTACAATTATAAATAGCCGCAAGTAGGGGGATGGTTCATTTTTATAAAAGAAATTTTTTTAAATGCAAATAAATTTTAGAATTTTTACATAAATAACTAATTATAGGTTAACTATAATTATTGACTATTTTAATTGGTATTAGTATAATTTACTTACAACTGAATATCATTGTCTTCAGGGCAGGGTGAAATTCCCGATCGGCGGTACAGTCCGCGAACGTTTTATAACGTAGAATTGGTGTAACTCCAATACCGACAGTTAAAGTCTGGATGAAAGAAGATGCGGTAATATTTATTTCGTATAAGTTATTTTATATAAATATGGCCATCTAAAAATTAAACACCTGAAAGGCATGCCTTTCAGGTGTAATTTTTTAGGAGGGGTTTTAAATGCAAACAATAACTCAAACAAAAAGGCTCACTACAATCGCACTGCTTAGCGCAATTGCATATTTAATAATGTTTGTGGGGCGTATACCTGTTGTACTATTTTTAAAATATGACCCGAAGGATGTTATTATCACAATTGGCGGATTTTTATATGGGCCGGTAACAGCCTTTTTAATGTCTTTATTAGTATCCTTTGTAGAAATGGTTACAGTAAGCGATACAGGCCCAATTGGTGCCGTCATGAATATTATTTCAACGTGTTCATTTGCGTGTGCGGCGGCTTATATTTACAAAGTAAGGCATGACATTAAAGGCGCGGTCATAGGGCTTTCAGTTGGATGCTTGCTCATGGTAGCTGTTATGATGTTGTGGAATTATTTCATAGCCCCAATTTATATGGCCGTCCCACGGGAAGAAGTAGCTAAGCTCTTGTTGCCCGCGTTCCTTCCTTTCAATTTACTTAAAGGCGGGTTAAATGCCGCATTTACTATGTTATTGTATAAACCTATTTCAGTAGCTTTACGGCGCTCTAACCTAATGCCTGTTACTGAAGGGGCAAATGGGGGGAAATCTAAAATAAATGCTGGTGTAATACTAGTGTCTTGTTTTGTAATAGCGACTTGTGTGGTAACGATACTTGTTTTACAGGGGAAAATATAAAGCAATCCTTAAGAAGCCGCCCAAATGTAACCTGTTCGGTTTATTGCCAAGAGGGACTTTTCGGCCTGGGAAATATTCTGTAGGAAACATTTTGGCTTGCCGCGTTTAGTAAAAGTGCGCTAAAGTGAACGAGAATGCAACCTCTGGATTAAAAAACCCCAATGATCATGAGATACTGGCCATTGGGGGTTTTGTTGTGGCTGTGGCTCATACCAAGGCCCATCGCGTTACGCGGGCAGAGGCAGAGGTTAAGAAGATGAGCTTGCTATGGCCTGGCGCCTAAAAAGCGTATCCCAGCACATTGCCATCGTCTGTTATAAATATTTCCATAAACCCTCTGCCGGAATCATTCAACGGCGTTTGGTCAAAGACGATCCACATGCCCTGTTTTCCGTTGTTGAAGGTAATCTGGTAAGAGCGTGTTACGCTTCCGTCGGGTGATTGGCTGACCGGTCCGGCTGTGGCACCTTTGTCCGCGAAGAATTTGCGCGCGGCGTCAGTGATCCGGGCTATTTCCGTTTCACCGAACAGAGCATTCTCGCTCGTGCCGGCACCTCGGTCATATACCATCTTCGTCAGCATGCCTGTGTTTTTGCTGAGGTCAACGTTGTCAAACCCTGCTTCGTATACGAGCGGTGTTGCGCTGCTGCTGAACGAGAACTCTAGGGATATGGCCTGTTTGCCTTCCAAAAACTCCGCGTACACGGATGTGTAAGTCAGGCAGTCAGCTGGAACGGTGACATTTAAATCGTCTTTGAAGGATTTAAGTGCCTGGTCGCGCAAGCTGCCGTAACGCGCGGTCAAACCGCCGTTTATTGTGCTGATGCCCGAAAGTTCAGCCTTCATTCCTTCACTAAAAGATACATCGAAACTCGCGCTGTACGAAACGCTGTTGTTATCTTCCGGACGGCTTTCATCCGGCCATCTCATATGGAGGGAAATGCCGCCGCCCGTTGAGCTTTGGTCAATTGTGTCGTACGTGAACGGCAAGTCCGCGGGCAGTATGATTCCCAATATGTCTGAGAACGCTTTCAGCGCCTCGGCTTTGAGCGACGCAATCTGGCTGTCGCTTACGAACACAGTGTTGTAAAACCGGATGTATTCAGGCTGTTTGCCTATTTCCGGCAGAGAAGCGGCGAAATCCTCCATGTATCCGCTTGGTGTTTCCTTTTCCTTAACAGCACCGAGCTCAGCGTTGAGATTCTCCGCAGCGTAGCTGGGCAGTGCGAACGCGGTAAGGCTCATTGCCACACATACCGCCGCTGTCAAAATAGTTCCTCTCGTAAGTTTCATGATACACTCTCCTTTTTATTTTTAAGGGCGCGCTCCCTTGTTACAACTATATAATAAAACACAGATGCGTCCGATTTGTCCGAGTGGTGTCAGAGAATTGTAAAACCTAACCCTGAGGTATTGTAACGGCCACTTGCGTGCCTTCGCCATAAACGCTGTCAATTTTCATACTGCCCTTATGTGTGTTTACTATGGCGGCACAGAGTGAAAGCCCTAAACCTGAACCGCCCTTGCTTCTGTCGCGGGCCTTGTCAACCATATAAAACGGCTCTGTTATTTTTTCAAGCTCCGTATTCTGTATGCCTATGCCGTAGTCCTCAACACACAGGACTAAGTCCCCGCAGCCGCTGTTGTTTATGAACAGCCGGACGGTATCGGAATCAGCGGAGGCGTTCAGCGCGTTCTTTGTCAGGTTTACGATCAGTGAAACGAAAAGCGCTTCGTCCGCGTGTATGACTTCCACATGGCAATTCACCTCAATGAGCTGATTCTTGGCTTGTGCCATAGGCCGCAAAGTGTACAGCGCCTGCTCGATAACACGCTGAGGGCGGCATGGCTTTATGTCAATGCTATCCAGGCGGCTTATGCTGTTCCATTTGAGAATCTTATCTGACAAATCGCTGAGCCGCCGGCCTTCCTTCCTAATATACTCAAGTATGCCGTTCATTTCTTCTTTACCCAAGTCTTTCTGTATCGCGTAATCCGCATAGGCGACGACTGAGGTCAGAGGGGTTTTAAGCTCGTGGGCTAGATTGGAAGCCAGCAGCTCCTTTGTATGTGCCGCTTCCTTTAGAGATTCTACGCTTTCCGAAATAGCCTGTGACATTTGGTTGACACTTGCGGCAAGCTGCCCGACTTCATCGCCGCGAAAAACTTTCACGCGCTCGTCATACAAGCCATTGGCGATCTTTTGGGTATGTTCGCGCAAAACGTTTAGGGGCCTGAGCGCTCGGCTGACGACAATACTAATAAATATAAATAGCAGTATCTCCATGACAAAGAGCTGAACGGCGGCTTTTCGCGATATATCACTGAGCAGAGACTGTATGACAGAAATATCCAAAGCATAATCAAGCCGAAACACCTTCTGATATATATTTAAGTTTGAGGACGCGAAGACCATGATTCGGCCGTCGCAGCGGCTCAAATGGTATGAGACCGAAGTGCTTTGCTCAAGCGTCTGACTGAACATCGTTACAAGTTGATCCGGCACGTTTGAAAAAATATTCCCTGCCTCAGCTGATGATATTCTAAATGATGCGCCGGCATTGCCAGCATTGTAGTATTCAGAATATGAAAGGGCGGCGTTGCGGACAGTCCCAAGTAAGTAGGTATTTATCTCTTCCTCCGTGAACTCCCGGTACTCGCTCATGCTCTTGATTGCGTATCCAATCCGGAATTGCTCATTCAGCGCCATGCCAATGTAATTATCCAGAAGCGCGGCTTGTGATGAGTTAATCGACAGCACCGAGCTTACAAGCCCCGCCAAAAATGTTATGAAGAATATAATTATTATAAGGCGGTTGCGCAGAGACAGCGATTCTTTGAACAGGCTATTCATTTCCCACCTCAAATTTATAACCGACCTTGTGCACTGTCTTTATGACATCGCCAAAATCCAGCTTCGAGCGCAGCTTTTGAATGTGGGTATCCACTGTCCTTGTCCCGCCTGCATATTCATAGCCCCAAACAACGTCCAGTAACCTGTCCCGCGAAAAAAGCAGCCCCGGGTTTGACATGAGCTTGTCGAGAAGCTCGTATTCAAGCGGCGTTAGGTCTATGGCTTCGCCGGACTTTGTGACACTCCTGTTATCAATGTCAACCGTAACATCTCTGACCTTGATTGTTTTCGGCTGCTTTTTGACGCGGCGCAGCGCGGTATCGACTCTGGCCAGCAGCTCAATGGTTTCAAAGGGCTTCGTTATGTAATCCTCCGCTCCAAGCCTCAGGCCCTTCACTTTGTCGGCGACTTCGCCTTTCGCTGTCAAAAATATTACCGGGATATTTTTCTTTCTAAGAACCTCCAGCAATTCATAACCGTCATGGTACGGAAGCATTATATCCAGCACGGCAAGGTCAAAGCTTGCTTTTCCTATCTCATCCAGGGCCATTTTACCGTCAGAAGCAAGAATGACATCATGCTTTTCTATCTCCAGTGTCAGCTTGACTATCCTTGCGATAGATTCGTCGTCTTCCGCAACCAATATCCTGTATGTCATACCTATGACCTCCCGCCATTTATTTATCCGCAATTATATCATAATCTGGCGCGGAAATTGTCATGGAAATGTTAATCTTCACAGGCGGGGCCCATACCGGAACCCTTTCAAGTATTGGATTTGCGAAGGCTTACGCGCTGGAGTATCCCTTCGTATATAGGAATCTCAGCCCGGCGTTTCGGAAGCTCTCCTTAAAAATTCCTCCGCTATTTTTCCTGCCGCATTTCCTTTCTTGATTGTACAGTCCGTTTGGGTGTTTTTAAATTATACTGGGTAGCCCAATAAGTAATAAAAAATTTTTAAAACCCATATAAATGAATATGTACTATAATATTTATGGGGGGAATAAAGTGAAGGCAGTTATTCTGGCAGGAGGGTTTGGAACAAGGATCTCCGAAGAATCATATTTAAAGCCAAAGCCAATGATAGAAATCGGGGGCTCTCCCATCCTGTGGCATATCATGAAGTACTACTCGCATTATGGGGTTAATGAGTTTATTATCTGCTGTGGGTATAAAGGCTATGTTATCAAAGAATACTTTGCGGATTATTATTTACACCGTTCAGACGTTACTTTTGATTTTACATCGGATAATAATGTGGCCATACATAATAACGCGGCAGAGCCCTGGAAAGTTACCCTTATTGATACAGGCCTTGAAACACAGACAGGCGGGCGCATTAAGCGGGTAAAGCCCTATGTTGGCAATGAGGCATTTATGCTGACCTATGGTGACGGCTTGAGTAATGTTGACTTGAATGCATTATTGGGGCAGCATAAATTACTTAAGACTACAGTAACCTTAACCGCAGTACAACCAAGCGGGCGTTATGGCGTAGTAGATTTAAATGAGGATAAAACCCTCATTACGGGCTTCCGGGAGAAATCAAAAGAAGATACCAACTGGATTAACGCAGGGTTTATGGTCATGGAGCCGGAAGTATTTAATTACCTTGATGATGACGCTTGTATCCTGGAAAGAACCCCAATGGAAAGCTTGGCTAAAGAAAATAAGCTTGGGGTATATAAACACTATGGATTTTGGCAGTGTATGGATACTATACGTGACAAATCGCTTTTAGAAGGGCTTTTGAAAAATAATGATGCACCCTGGAGGGTATGGTTATGAGCACGAAGGGTTTTTGGCTTGGCAAACGGGTATTTGTTACAGGGCATACAGGTTTTAAAGGTTCTTGGCTATGCAAAATATTAGAAACACTTGGGGCTAAAACTGTAGGCTATGCACTTGAGCCGCCAGCCGGGCCAAATCTATATAACATATGTAAACCAAATATAGATTCAATAATTGGCGATATTAGGGATTTTGATAAACTATCTGCGGCATATAAAGCCGCTTCGCCGGAAATTGTGATCCATATGGCGGCCCAGCCACTTGTCCTTCAAAGTTATAAGGAGCCTAAGGCTACATATGAAACTAATGTTATGGGGACAGTTAATATTTTAGAATGCATACGGCTATTTGGGGCTGTGAGTGCCTTAAATGTAACAACTGATAAAGTGTACCTTAACCATGAACGTTTAGAAGGTTATGGTGAGGATGAACAGTTGGATGGGCATGACCCCTATTCTAATAGCAAATCGTGTTCTGAACTTGTAACAGCAAGCTATAATAGGTCTTATTTTAAAAGCCAAGGGGTAAAAACCTCAACAGCACGTTCGGGGAATGTAATTGGCGGCGGCGATTTTGCTGAAAACAGGTTGATACCCGATTGTGCTAGGGCGGCCGCCAAGAATGAAACTATTATAATACGTAACCCCGATTCCATCCGGCCCTACCAGCATGTACTCGATACCCTTTTTGCTTACTTATTAATATTAGAAAAACAATATAATTGCCCAGAGGTTGCAGGGAACTATAATATTGGCCCAGAACCGGGCGGTTGCGTAAGTAGTGGCAGGCTGGCAGATTTATTTTGTGAAGGGTGGGGCGGCCTTAAATGGGGGCACCTGCCAATAGAAAATAATCATGAGAGCGGGTTATTAACACTTAATACCACAAAGATTAAAAATATTTTAGGCTGGGCCCCTTTCTGGGATATACGCGAGTCGGTCAATGCAGCTGTAGATTGGTATAAAGAATATAATTATGGTAGCCCCAATAGTGTAATGTCCTGCCAAATTGAAAAATTTGTGAGGTTAGGCATATGACATATAACCCTGAGTTGATAACTATAAATACCAGCCATATTGAGCAGCCAAGCCCAATGTCCGGAATATGGGAAAACAGGCTGGCTGCATATAAATTATATGATGGCCCGGGTATACCAAAGTGTTCAATAGTAGTCCCGGCGTATAACCGTGTAGAAAAAACTAAGTATTGCGTCGAATGCATTTTGAAATATACAGATGGCGTAAGTTATGAATTGATTTTAATAGATAATGGCTCTGATGATGGAACTTTGGAATTTTTTAAATCAGTCGAATACAACCCCAAAAAAATAATACATATTACTAAAAATATAGGGGCCGGATATGCTTGGAGGGTTGCCAGGGATAATTTTTCCGGAAAATATTTGGTTATTGTATCAAATGACGTCTATGTAACTAAAAATTGGCTTTCTAATTTAATAAAATGTTATGAATCAGACCCGAGGGTTGGGTTTGTTTCACCTGTGTCCTCAGCGGTTTCCAACTATCAGCAAGTAAACTTGGAATACCAAAATTTTGACGAAATGCAAGATAAGGCAGAAACCCATAACCAAAGCGACCCCAGCAAATGGGATGAACGGTTAAGGCTAATTAGCCTAATCGGTATTTATTCCAGGCACGTTTTAGACATCGTCGGTATTAGCGACCCAGCTTTTATACATGATTTCCTTGAGGATGATTTAGCTATCAGGTTGCGCAGGGGTGGCTATAAGCTTGTGCTTTGTAGGGATACTTGGGTATGCCATGACCACAGCTATGAAACAATGGAAGCTGTTGAGAGGTTTAAATGGAACCAAATTGTAGGCTATGGGCATGCGGCTTATATGGAGAAATACAATGGGTTAAACCCTTGGGACGACACTACAAATTTTGAATTTCAGCTACTTGACCCAATTTCAACTATGGAATTCCCCGATGGCAAGCTAAAAGCGCTTACGATTGATTGCCGGTGCGGTACGCCTGTTTTAGAAGTGAAAAACCATTTACACCGCCGTGGTTTAATTGATTTGGACAATTATGCCTATACTACAAAGCCCCAGTATTACACAGACCTGCAATATATTGCAGATACCCAATGTGATAGTATTGACAAGATATTGGGGCATTACAAAGAAAATACATTTGATATTATAGCTTTATGTGAGCCGCTGGATACTTATACAAGTTTCGTTTCTATCCTACATAATTTAATATTCATATTAAAAACTGGCGGGATTCTGCTATATAAACTTAACCTTGAAGGCAGTATAAAAAATATTAGGCTTATCAAGCAAAAGGAGGGCACTATTGAAAATTGAACCATCTGGGCTTCCTGGTGTTTATATTATAAAGAGGGAGCCCTTTTTTGATATTAGGGGCTCCTTTTCCAGAATGTTTTGCAAGCAGGAATTAGTAGGGGCAGGGCTCTGTGGCGACATTGCACAAATTAATTTATCCACAAATAATTCTGTAGGCACACTCCGGGGCCTGCACTCTCAACAAGGTGAGGATGCGGAGGATAAAATTGTTACCTGTACATCCGGAAAAATATTTGATGTTTGTGTTGATGTCCGTGAAAACTCCAAAAATTTTGGTAAATGGTTTGGGATAGGGCTTTCGCCGGAAAATGGTCTTGCTTTATACGTACCAAAAGGCTTTGCCCATGGATATTTAACACTTTGCGCTAATGCCCACGTTTTATATATGGTGACACAGTTTTATAAACAAGGCGCTGAACAGGGCTATAGGTTTGACGACCCAAAATTTTCTATTGATTGGCCTTTAAAACAGCCATTTATAATAAGTGCCAAAGATAGTAGCTGGCCTTATGTTTAGAACGGGGTGTGGAGTATGAGTTATTTTGTTGAACCAATCATTATTGAAAGGGAAACCCCAGGCCTTTTAGATTATAAGGAGTTTAATTCGCATACTGAATTATGCGGGTATTATAACCATGCAATAAAAGAAAAAGGGGCACCAAAGCTTTCAATTGCTATAATGTCCCACCAAAATTTAAGTTCGCTAAAGGTTTGTGTAGAATGCGTTTTAAAATTTGCGGAGGGTACCGGCTTCGAGCTGGTATTGATGGATAACGCATCTGAAGATAATGGCGGGACATATAATTTTATGCAGGAAGTCCCCTACAGCCGCAAGAAAATTATCAAAATGGTTGATAATATGGGCCCATATTTTAACGCGCCCCGCGGTTGGGGCACACTTTGGCCCTATTGTACCGGCGACTATATCCTTCATCTTAATGATGACCACTATATAACAGAAAACTCTGTGCAAAATATGATAAAGGCTTTGGACTATGACCATTCTATTGGCATGGTAAACCCTGTATCTTCTAACGCTTGGATGATGCAGGACCCACAGCTTAGGTTTGAAACGCCTGAAGAGATGTTTGAAGCCGCTAAGGCCTTCAATGTTTTTGACCCGCGAAAATGGGAAGAGCGTATCTATGTGGCAGCTGTTGCATGGATGTTCCGGCGGGAGGTTTTGCCATATATGGCTTGCCCCAACCCTTTTGGCCCCGAATTATGCTATGATATTGCATTACGCTCCGGAGGCTACCGCATTATGCTTTTAGTCGATACATGGGTACACCATAACCACGATTATTCCAAAAAGGAAAGCTATGGCTTTACAGGGAATTCCGCCGAAAAAATAAGGCAGCAGGAATATGTTGCCCGTATGGCCAGCCACCTTTCTTTTGGTTTAACTTTATTTCAAGATATTTGTGTCTTTGAAAAAAGGCTGGTGTTATTTGCGGTACCACCGAAAAATGAGGTCCCCAGTTTACTTTCCGTAGATGTGTGTGCAGGGCAGGGGCTTTTAGATTTAAAAAACCAGCTTCGCAAATTTGGAATTTTTAATACAGTATGTACATCTTTTAGCACACAAGCTAAATATTACCCGTTGCTTTACACAATTGCAGATGAAGTAATAATAGATAGGATTGAGCTGATCGACAGCGCATTGGGGGATAGGAGGTTCGACTATTGTATTGTTGGTTCCCCAATTAATTTTTATCCGGATTTTCAGTGCCTATTATCTATTTTAATAAGCAAATTAAAACCCGGTGGCCAATTATTATACAAGATTAAGGAAACAGCCGAGCCGTATAGTGAGGGCTGCCATAGTGTTTTTAGAAGCAACTAGTGTATTTTAATGAAAGGGGCGTTACATGACCCATGCCATTGTAACAGGCGCGTCAGGTTTTATCGGCTTCTACTTGACCCGCAGGCTACTGGCCTCCGGTATACAAGTAACTGCTTTATGCCGCGAAAAAAGCAGGAATATAAATAGGTTGCCGGGCCAAGTTAATATTATATATGATTTAAACGATTTGCCAAAAGCCGATATATTTTACCATTTAGCTTGGGGCGGCGCTTCTGGGCCCGGAAGGGCTGACCCCAATAAGCAAATTAAAAATGTTGGGCTGACTATTAAGGCACTGGAAAAATCATATCAAATAGGGTGTAAACGTTTTATAGCCTTGGGGACAATTTATGAAAAGTTAGCCCACCAGATCAAAGCTTCAAAAAAATTCAGCGGCCCCGATTTTTATGTCCTAAGTAAAGAATACGCACATAATATGGCGTGCCAGCTTTCCAACAAGCTAGGCGCAGAATTTATTTGGTGCACTATTTGCCATCCGATAGGGGGCTTGATGAAGCCGGAACAATTAATGGCTTCTGTCATTAGCAGCCTCCTTTTAGGTAAAAGCCCGCAATTAGGGCCGGCACTTAGCAGCTATGATATTGTAGCTGTTGAAGATATTGCGCTGGGGCTTTATTTGCTTGGTGAAACAAAAAGCTTGTTTCATGATGAGTATTATATAGGTTCAGGTGCGCCAAAAGCACTTTATAAATGGCTGGAAGAAGCCAGAAATATTCTGGGTGTTGAAACCCCACTGGGGATAGGCAGGCGGCCGGATGATGGGCTGATGTTCGAAGAAGGCTGGTTTGATATATCATTAATTCAGGAAGATACGGGTTATTTGCCAGAAGTAGATTTTTCTGAAGCTGTTTCTAATGTTGCTAAAAGTATAAATGCTTACGGCGGGGCTTGACAACTACAGCGTAAAATAATTGGCGGGTTCCTTTGATAATAGGGATGCTCAAATTTTTAATTTAGGTTTTTATAAAAAAGGATATTAAGGCTTAAATAGGGCGGCAGTATAAATTACTGCCGCCCTATGCAAATTAAGGCTGAATGGCTCTTTCACCGAACCCGCCGCCAGTCGGCATGGTGAGCATTTGTTCAATTTGCTCATCGGTTAGGCCTAAATCATTTAACTGGGTTTTTTGATCTTCTGTAAGGTTTCCGTCTGTAGCTGTTCTTATAATTGCCATTGCCTGCTCCATTACTTCCCTTGTGAGCCCTTCCGGCATACCGGCCATCTGGCCACCGTTTCCACGGAATCCACCCATGCCGCCTGGGCCCCCCATATTGCCGTAGGTTGTCGCCGCAGTTACATTGGCAAGTTCAACGCCATCCGCCAAAACGGAATAATTTTGGCCTTCTATAACCCCAGGCAATATAAGGCTAAAAGATGTAGCATCCGCGGCTGTTGTGATACTCCAGTCATTTACTGCTATATTAGCCCCGGTTTTAACTTGCGCATTAACGTTAAGGATCGGCATTTGAATAGTCTGGGCTGAATCAATATCTGTTGTATTTCCATCCCGGGGGGCGTTAATAAAAACGGCTACCGTCCCGCCTGTCACATCAAAAATACCATTAGAGTCGATACCATCGCTATTGGCATAAATTATCATCTCGCCTCCCGTAATCATTATAGAAGGGGTTGTGGCATCGCCCTCATCCACTGCCGCATTTATGCCATCGTCAGCCGCGAATACGGTGGACTTGCCTCCGCTTACAACGATTGAAGGGGCTTCCATACCTTCATTTGATTCTACAATATTTACCGTACCGCCTTCAATACGAAGTTCGTTACCGGCGTGTAGGCCGTCCTTCACTGCCGTAACGTTCACGGTACCTTCGCCCCTAATAATAAGGTTATCCTTGCCCTGTATCCCGTGGCTGGCACCAGAAACATTATTTTCGCCGCGTAATTCCACAGTAAGGTCGCCGCCTTCGCTTAGGATTGCGGGGCCGTCTGTACTTGTAATATTAGCCCCATCAAGAATTAGGACGGCGTCTTCTGCTGTTATAAGAATCTGCCCGTTGATGTCTCCGGTTATAATATGCTCGCCATTTGTTGATATAGCCTGCCCGCTGTTTGCTGATGCAGCCTGCTCGCCGTTTGTTGATGTGGCCTGCCCATCGTTTGCTGATGCAGCCTGCCCGCCGTTTGTTGATGTGGCTTGCCCACCGTTTGCTGATGCAGCCTGCCCGGCAGAGGATTCTGTGTTTGACTCTCCCGTTAAACTGCACCCTACCGTTGTAAAAGCAGTAAAGGCAGATAAAATAACCATTATAATTGTTTTTTTCATAATAATTCCTCCTAGTATTGATTCTCGATTTTTTTCTATCTTT
Organism: Clostridiales bacterium; assembly: GCA_031285815.1. Taxonomy (GTDB): domain Bacteria; phylum Bacillota; class Clostridia; order Lachnospirales; family JAITVM01; genus JAITVM01. Next base: position 15,108 of record JAITVM010000097.1, read on the forward strand.
TTATTTTTCGGAATAAAGTTTTTAAAATTCATTTTCTGAACTGTCAAGAACAAGTGAGATGTTCAAATTTCCATTACGGCAACGCAATTCGTCGATAAATGCTTTTTCGCTCATATCATTTCTTGCCAAAATGGAGTACTGTAGTTCGTACAGGCTCCCTAAGTCGGTAGTCCTGACTTTTTTACGGGTATAAGCCGAAGTATATTTTTGAAGGATGTCGTCAAAGGCATTTGAATAATCCAGATTTTCGGGTATTGTAATTTTTAGCAGTTTATATTCGCCTTTCATCTTACCGAAATTGAACGTTTCCAACAATATCGTAACACCGCATAGTATAACCGCCATAATTATTCCGTAAAGCGGGAACCCCATACCACATGAAAGGCCTGCCGCCATTGTGAAAAGCACGTATGTTATATCTTTAGGGTCTCCCGGTGCGCTACGGAAGCGGATGATGGAAAATGCCCCTGCCAGGCTGAACGCCCTAGCTACCGAATTACCCACAAGCATAATAATTATTGTGATAATGGCGGGTAGGAGTACCAAAGTAATTGAGAAACTTTGTGATGGTGCCCCGGATTTATGGGTTTTCATATACACGGTACTAATTAATATCCCTAGCACCAGCGCGACCCCAAGAGCCAACAACAGGTTCTCTAGTGTAAAATCTGATGATTCTGAAACTGTAGTAAAAATTGAATCAAACATTTATATTAACCTCCTAATGTGCAGCTACAAGCCCAAAAGTTTCTTCAGGCTTACGGGCTGGGATAAAAATCATACTTATCTTATCTGATGGGGCCTGTATTGGGGAACTAACGATGTTACGTTGATAATCCGCACCATACTTGGAAAAACTGCTTGGGTATATTTTATATTCTGACAATGTTTGAGTCAGCCACACCGGCATACTACGGGACGTCTTAATCTCCATAAGCCATTCCCCACCGCTCAGAAGCGGGCTGCCATAAATTCCGGATTCCAGCCGCATGTCTTCATGGCGGGTTATTATATTTGTATCAAAAGAGATACGCAAATCTGGGTTGCCTGCTTCAAAGTAAGCTCTGCGTTCATATGAAAGATATACTTTTGGCTTCAAATCATACCTAGAAAGCAGGTATTGAATTTCCTTCATAACCTGGCTGTTCATGTAGGGCTTTATTTCTGGGGGTTCGCCGCTTTCCAGGAAATTATACGCTTCCTGTAACTTCATCCCGCTTCTCCGCTTATTAACAAGCCCATTAATTTTTTTCTTGATTTCTACATACACCTTGGAATCGGTGTTCGCCGTGCCATAGGAACGGACCCGCAATTTTTCTTTATACATGGGTTTTGAAAGCGAGGCCCTTATCAATTGGCTGTCGCATGTGTCATAATAAATATTGCAAATAGGATAAGTAAACTGCGATTTATTATAGGAGTCAACCTCCATAAATTCAGAAAGCCGGTTTTGTAGTTTTACGAATATGTATTCGTTAACTTTATATTTTTTTTCATAACGGTTAAAAATTTCTATAGCCATATGTTGCCACTCCTTATATCATAAATTTTACTATGCCTTGCTACTTTCCTGATGAACCTAACTATACAACTGAAAAATGGCCTAAAAAAGGAATGGGTGGTACAAAAAAAAGCCATTAGTTATGAAATGTGGCATAAATGTGAACTATTGAGTCAAATATGGCTTGCGCCTTGCGGAAAGCGGAGCTTGGCTATATACTGGCTTTATAATAGAAATAATCAGGAGCAAGGGGAACAGGCTTATGGCGGAACAAATAAAAATTTTGTTATGTGATGATCAGGAAATGATACATGAAACACTATTGGAGTATATCGAGGCGGAAGGGTTTGCCTGTATATCCGCTTACGATGGCGAGGAAGCACTGTTGAAATACTCGGCTGAAAATCCGGATTTTGTGCTTTTGGATTGGATGATGCCGAAGAAAAATGGAATGGACGTCTGCCGCGAAATCAGGCGGCAATACAATACACCTATTATTATGCTTACTGCCAGAGGGGAAGAAATCGACCGTATACTAGGGCTGGAGCTTGGAGCGGACGATTATATAGTAAAACCCTTCAGCCCCCGCGAAGTTGTGGCGAGAATTAAGGTTATAATGCGCCGGATACAGGTGCAGCCTAAAGAAGCTGAACAGACCCTGCGCTTTCCGCGGCTTCAAATCAATATGGGGAGCTATGAAGTTATATTTGACGGCGGACAAGTATCATGCACGCCTAAAGAGGTTGAGATTCTTTATAAACTCTGTTCTGCGCCGGGGCATGTATTCACCCGTGAACAACTGCTGTCTGAAATTTGGGGTTATGATTATTACGGCGATACCCGTGTAGTAGACACGCAAATCAAACGTATCCGTCAAAAACTGCCAGAAAATGAAGAGTGGGTAATCCGCAGTATATATGGCGTCGGATATAAGTTTGAGGTAAAGTTATGAAAAATAGCGTACTGCTTAGAAGGATTATTGCGCTGCCTCTGGCAGCTGTACTGCTGTCCGGTATTTTGACGGCCGTTTTTTATATATTAATATCTCAGTGGGCTTACGCAGAAATCCGGGCCAACGAGCTTGTGCCGGTAGCCCGCGCCGCAGCAGGTATGCTGGAAGGGGAGATACCCGGCGAAACTGACTTACCGGATATGCTGGACCGGGAAAACAAATTATTCGGTGCATCATTATACGTTTATGATATAAATGGGGAAGCCCTTATTAAACCGCCTGAGGATAAGCCAAAAGAAATAAAAGACACCGGCCGCGTGTTAGACGGTGACAACGGGCGAAAGGACCATATGGATTTAACGCCCGAAGAAACTTTTTTACTTATAAGTGAGGATTGGCCGGATATTCTTTCCGGAGCGGAGATTACCGAAACCCGGGCGTATCTCGGCCAACCCTATCTAATTGCGGGTGTCCCTATACAAAGTAGTGGTGCGGCTTCAGGGGTTGTTATATTGGTCTGCCCCTTGCGTGAAATCAATGATACAATGCGCGAACTGAATATCGTCTTGTTAATAAGCACAATTGCCGCTTTTATTATTATGCTGGTTCCGGCTTGGATAGCAGCAAGGCGCCTCGTCATACCAATACGGCGTATGCGCGAGGTTGCATTGGCAATGGCGCTGGGTGATTTTTCTATACGCGCGGATGAAACGGAACGCGGTGAAATCGGGGAGTTGGGCCGCGCCATGAACCATTTTGCCGCGGAATCGGAGCGGTTAGAAAAAACACGCCGTGACTATGTAGCTAATGTGTCCCATGAGTTAAGGACCCCTATCGCCTCTATCCGCGCCATCGGTGAGACATTGCGTGACGGAATGGCAAAAACGGAGGAAAAAAAGACGAGGTTTTATAACAATATTGTGCGGGAATCCATGCGGCTTTCCCGCCTGGTGGACGATTTGCTGGAGCTGTCACGTTTGCAGTCTGGAACAGAGGGCATGCAAAAAATCTGCTTTGACCTCCGGGATACCCTTGAGAACGTAACGGATTTTTATGCCCATTTAACAAACGGGCCGGAGGTGTTATTTACTCTGGAAGTTGATATGTCAGAACCTATTTATGTAAATAGTAACCCCGACAGGGTGGAACAAACTCTTGTGATATTGCTTGACAATGCTGTTAAACATACTCCGGGTGGCGGTGAAATCAAACTGGGTGCGTTTATGTCAGACGGAAAAATAAAAGTCAGCGTAGAAAACACCGGCGAGGCTGTTTCATCAGAGGATTTGCCATTTTTATTTGAGCGGTTTTACAAAGTAGATAAATCACATTCTGGAGGAGGCACAGGGCTTGGGCTTTCAATCGCAAGAGAAATTATGAAAGGGTTGGGGGAAAGTATCTGCGCAGAGGATACGGGTAATGGTATGAAGTTTATATTCACACTGGGGGTGTGAAATCGGCTAAATTAGAAAATTACTTTTCATTATTTGGCAAAAAACTATATGCGGAGAGTATATTCTATCCTTTAACCATAATCCGGCGTAATTTATACATCCAAAACGAAAGGGCACAAAGGCGCTATGAGCAATTCATCCCACTGCCTATATAAGCAGTGGGGTTCTTGTCCGGCCAGTTAAATTGCTGAAGTATAATCAATATTTTTAGCCTACTACCGGATTAATTTTGCATATTCCGGCTTGCTTAAATATTTAGCCACCACAGATTTACTTACGCTCAGCATGCTGGCGATTTCCCGCTGGCTGTGCCCGATTTGGCTTAGCGCCAGAATTTTTTCTACGGTGCCGGTATCCAGGGGCTTACGCCCGACCCAACGGTATCGTTCCTGCAGCTCTTTATTTTCCTCTTCTAATTTTTCAATCCGGCGTTTTGCTTGTGCCAA
>JAITVM010000098.1 GCA_031285815.1 Clostridiales bacterium
TATCTTTACCTTTTCTTAATATATTAATAACTAATAATTAAAAACCGCCGCCCACCTTTCAAGTAAAATTAAACTTGTAAGCAGGGCCGGTTTTTTTATATTTTAAAATAATTAAAAACCGGCACACAACTGTCAAGTATTTTAAGAGGAGGAAAATAATGAAGGGTAGTTTATCAGTTAAAAGAAAATTTGGTTTATTTATTTTGCCAGCATTATTAGCATTTACAGGCTGCAGCTCAAAAACGTCAGGCGCAGCTAATACCATAGGCGCAGCTAATACCATAGGGGCAGAAACTTCTGTTGCAACTGGCGAGATTTCTGTTGCAACATATTTTGATGATGAATTTTTGAACATGGCCGCTAAGAAATATGAAGGAAGCCACCCTGGCACAAAAATTAATATTGTATCATACCAAACGGAAGACGGGGATACAGAGAAATATTCACAAACTATAAATACAGCTATTATGAGCGGCGGCGGTGAAGATATAATTGACGTATCCAGGATACTTTGGGCAAAGCTGGCGGAGCAAGGTAAACTGGTTGATTTAAACGGCCTAGTTAGCTATGACCCTAGCGGATATTATCAAAATATTTTAGATGCCTATTTGTATGATGGCGGTAAAAGGTATACTGTCCCGTTGAGCTTTACATTTGAAACATATTCGTATGATGCTGTAAGTGGCGGGGCTAACGCTGGTGAAACTGTAGCAGGTAATGAAGCCTTATCTATTGATAAAATTGTAACACTGGCAGGGAGGTTTCCTGATGCCAAGCTGTTTAATGGAGGCGGGGCCGGAATGCCCGCTGAACGCCTGGCCAGCCTATTATTTTATTTAGATTTTAATGAGTACGTAGATATTGAAAATAAAAAGGCTGATATCGATAATGATAAATTTATTTCTATGTTACAGAATATTAAGCCGCTGGCCGATAGGCTGCAGATTTTAGGGCCTGGCGAAACATCAGTTATAAAGCAGCATACGGTTTATGGGGCAGCAATGGCAAGCGATGGTACTTTGGCTTATGACGGGATGTTCTTTATGGAAGGCACTGGCGGGCAACGTATGTTTTCAGGAAGCTCCTTTATGCCGGCATTAAATGCAAATAGTGGGAATAAAGGCCTTGCTGCAGATTTTATTCAGTTTTTGTTATCGGAAGAAATCCAGTCTTCACCAGAACTGATTTTTTGCCCAGTCAATAAAAACGCAGCCGCAGAGTCTTCTAAATTAATATATGAGTCTGTTAAAGCGGAAGGGTACGCGCCTGAAGGGTTTGATATTGAAAAGAATATCGTGGAGTTTAATAAACTTGCGGATACGCTTAATATATATGAGTACTCGGACAGGTTCATAAGCGGCTTTGTGGATTCAGAACTTGAAAGGTATTTTAATGGTGAACAGGATGAAAAACAAACAGCGGAAAACCTTCAATCTAGGCTCGATATGTACTTACAGGAATAACCGGGGGGTTGTTAACAACGAGAATTTTAGCCTGCTGTTATTTCTTGCCCCCAGTTTTTTGGGTATTACAATATTTTTTATAATACCCTTTGCAATATCTTTGGGGTATGCTATGAGCGATGCTAACGGGGGTTTTGCAGGTATTGAGAATTTTATAAATTTATTTCAAAATAGGGCCTTCCTTACAGCAATTAAAAACACGTTTAATTTTATGGCAGCCGCCATACCGTTAAACATTATTATACCAGTTATAGCCGGCACTTTAATGTTTAGCGTAAATAGCGGTTCTTGGCTAAGGGCGGTTTTTATATCGCCTTTGGTCATACCTTCAGCATGTGTGGCGTTTTTCTTTCAAACCCTTTTTATGCCAAATGGGTTTATCAACAGCTTTTTGGGGTTGGAAACTGACTGGGTCCAAACGGGGCAATCATTTTGGGTTGCCGTTGGTATTTATATTTGGAGGAATATGGGGTATAACTTGGTACTTACCCTTGCGGGGTTAGCGGGTATACCGAAGGGGTATTATGAATGGGCTTCTGTTGAAGGCATGGGGAAAATCCGGATGTTTTTTAATATCACGCTTATATATTTAACACCTTCTTTATTCATTATGGCTGTCATGTCTTTTATAAATTCTTTTAAAGTATACCGTGAGCTATATATGCTGGCGGGCAGTTACCCCCAAGAAAAAATTTATATGCTACAGCATTATATGAACAACCAATTTTCTTCTTTAAACTATCAAAACTTAACAGCGGCTTCTTTTGTGGTTACTTCGGTGATTTCCATAGCTGTAGTTATATTTTTTTTAATAAGCCGGAAACAGGAACTTGGGGAGTGATGTGTAGTGTGGAAGAGCATGGTTATAAAAATTGTTTTGGCAGCTATTGCACTTGTATATATTATGCCGCTATTGATAATACTTACGAACTCATTCATGGCACAAGGTGAAATCAACCGGCACTTTGGCAGCGTGTATGATGTTTTAGATTACGAATTTAGTGGCCAGATACATTATGCCGAATATAAGCTGATACCGGAACAAGTGTCTTTAGGCCAGTATGCCGCACTATTGTTTAAAACACCAGAATATTTAGAATTGTTTTTTAATTCTATAAAACTATCGCTCCCAATTGTACTAATACAGGTTGCTGTAGGCACAGCCGCAGCTTATGGTTTTACTGTATGGGGCTCACGGTTTAAAGAGGCAATATTTTGTGCCTACATTGTTTTAATGTTACTGCCAACACAGGCGACACTGGTATCAAACTATATTATTGCTGATAAGCTAGGGATACTAAACACATACTTGTCTATTATCCTGCCTTGGGGGTTTAACCCGTTTGCGGTGTTTGTTATAAGGCAAAGCATGAAAGGCTTGCCGTTTAGTGTTTTTGAGGCGGCACAAATAGACGGCGCAAGCCATTGGCAGAGGTTTATTTATATAGCGCTCCCTTTATCAAAAGGCGGCGTGGCTTCACTTGCTATATTATCCTTTTCAGACTGCTGGGCAATGGTGGAGCAGCCGTTAGTTTTCCTTCGGGATGCTAATATGGCGCCATTGTCTGTATTGTTATCGCAAATAGGGCAAGAAAACATGGGGCTGATTTTTGCGGCATCTGTATTTTATATGATGCCGGTAGTTTGGGCTTTTTTATACGGGCAAGAGTATTTTGAACAAGGGATAAAATTATCAGCGCTTAGGTAAAATAAATAGCCGGGGGTGGGTGTTTGTGGATAATAATAAAAAAGGGTTACGTAAGGTACTTTATATTTATATAGCAATTATGCTCGCCCTTCTGTTTTTTTCTAAAACCATATATAATTTTTCATTGCCGAGGGTTAGTGTAGTTGAACCGGCCAGGGGCAGTTTAACAAAAAGCATAGAGTCTTCAGGCATTATCAATTTTTCAGAAACTATTGATATTTATGCCGGGTCAGGGGGGCTTATCGAAAATATGCTTATTAATGAAGGCGATTTAGTTAATGTTGATACAATTGCGGCAATATTAAAACCAGAGGCAGGTGTGGATGAAGAACAGGCAGCTGCATTAGGTTTTACGATAGAAAGGCTTAATAACCAGATAAAAGAATTAAACCTAAACAAATCTTCAATAGAGAGGCAATTACAGGATATTTCTGCACAGGGCGCGGGCGGGCTTTTTAGCTACCAAAATGCGGTAGAGGATGCAAAAATAGAATTAGGTAGGCGCGAAACAGATTTAGGTGAGGCACGGGCCCAGATAGGCAAAGCCTTTAATAATTATGGGCACAAACAAGCGATTGATGATGCAAAAAGGGATTTGGAAAGAAAAGAATTAGAGCTTAAAGATGCGGAAGCGGCGCTTTTAAACATCAGCTTAGAAAACGGCGGGGGTTTTGATGACTATGATTACAAAAAAAATATTGAAGAAGCTTCTATCGCCCTAGATAGAAGGAAAGAAGAATTGGAATCGGCAAAATCGGAGCTAAGGGATGCGGAAAGTGGCGGGGCAGGAAGCTTTGACAGCTATACATACGAAAACGGAATAGACGCCGCCAGGCGGGCGCATAACAGAAGCACAGAAGATTATAATGATGCGCTTAGCCAGTATAACAATGCAGTTGATGAATATAATTATTTGCTTGGCTCCGGCGCAAGCGGGGAAGAAATAGATGCCGCGCTTGAAGCAGTTAATAGCAGCCAAGGCACCCTCACATCTGCAGAAAGGGCCTTAAGTGACGCAAGCGCAGCTTTAGATAGGTCAATAAACGATATGGATAAAGCGGAAGAAGATTTTTATGATAGCAGGGATGAACTGATAAATGAATCCGTTGACGGTGCAAAATTAAAAGTTGAACAAGCGGAAAATGCGGTAGAGGATGCACAAAGGGGGTATGATAATGCGGT
>JAITVM010000165.1 GCA_031285815.1 Clostridiales bacterium
AGCCCCAAACTTTTTCCAATAGCGCCTCCCGGGAGAATACCATTGTATTTTGGGTTGCCAAGAATTTAATAAGGTCAAACTCGCGCCTTGTTAAGTCGATAAGCGTACCATTGCGGCGGACTTCATACCTATCTGGGTCAATTGATATGCTGCCGTAATATAATAAGTTGGAACCTGTGCCTTGGCCGGTAACGGATTCCATACGCCTGATATTTACTTTTACCCTGGCCATTAATTCCCGCACGCTAAATGGTTTGGTTACGTAATCGTCAGCGCCAAGCTCTAAGCCTAAAACTTTATCAAGCTCTTCTGCCCTGGCCGTTAGCATAATAATCGGGACTTGGGATTTTTCGCGTATTTTCCTGCATACTTCAAAACCATCCATTTGCGGCATCATAATATCAAGCAGGACAATTTCAGGCTTTTGTGCCAGTGCCAAATTTAAACCTTCCTTGCCGTCATAAGCTACGATAGGGTCATACCCTTCTTTTTTTAAATTAAAAACAATAACGTCAACAATATTTTTTTCGTCGTCTACTACAAGTACTTTCCTACCCATCTATAAACCACTCCAAATAATAATCAATAATCTTGCGTTTAATTAATTTTATATTATAATCCTAATATTGTCCAATTTATGTTTTATGCCAATTTTATTATTTTTTAACCTCAATAAGCTGATATATAATTAAACAAAGGATATAAATTAGCTTTAAATTTACTTTATTATACATTTCTAGGTTTTGTAAGAAAATGTCCTTTGGAATGCCGGTTATGAAACAAAAAAATAATTTATTTGTTGCTTTTATAAATTATACTAAACCTAAATTTATGGCAATTTTAGATGTGCCCTGGTTTTGAAAATATGGCAAATGGCCGATAATAAGGTATCTTAAATAAAAGGGCAGGAAGGAAGGTTTTATGTTACTGAAAAAAGCATACTTGCTTATTATATCATTGTTTTTATTGGCAGGCTGCGGCGCTTTAAACACGCAAGCACCTGTGGCGGCATCCAGTGATGCGACTGCGGGGGCACCAGCTGAACCGGGCGGGGCTGAAGATAATCCAGATGAAGAAGTTATATATGAGGATGGGTTTTTAACTAAGATTGAAGATTTAGGCACCTTTGAACAAGAAGGCGTAAAATATGTATACTTAGGCAGAAAAACTTGCCCGACATGTGTTAAGTGGCTCCCTATATTAGAAGATGTGTCTGCTGGGAAAGAAGTCTATTATTTTGATACTGACCTTTGGCGTGGGGATGAAGGCGGCCAGCAGATTGTAAGCGGTTATGGTATAAAAACTGTGCCAACGCTTTTACAAATTGAAAATGGTGAGTTAGTTAAGAAATTAGATGTAACAGACAATTTTGTTGAGGAAGATGCAAGGGCTGAGCTTCAGGCTTTTTTAAATGAATAACCTGTAAAGGTAAAGCGGTAGCTAAAAATAAAAGCAACCGCTTTTTTATATTCATGGAGGGTCAATTTTGTTGCAAATACGCACTGAAGCCGCTGCTATATGTAATTGTATTATTAGCCATTACAAACACAGCATCTGCCCCCGGGGTATTTTCGATTAATGAAAGCGCCCTGTCAAGCGGAAGCAGGAAACAAGATGTAGACAAAGCATCGGCAACACCGGAGCTGTCTGCAATAACAGTAACGGAGCGGTAGTAGTTAGCCGGCATTAATGTTTTAGGGTCTATTATATGGTGGTACCTTACCCCGCCTGAAGTAAAATAACGTTGGTAATCCCCGCTTGTGACGGCAGATTTATCTGTTAAATAAACAGCATCCAAGATACCTCCGGCTTCATTGCCATTATCAAAATTATCAGGGGCCTGGATGCCGATTACCCAATGGCCGTTACCGTTTAGGGGCGCACCTGAGGTTACGGCATTGCCGCCGGCATTTATAATAAAAGAATTGTATCCGCTGTTATTCAGGTATTCTTTAACTTTTTGGCAAGCGAAGCCTTTTGCAACGGCCCCGGTATCCAAAGACATATTTTTATCGTTTAAGTAAACTGTGGATTTTTCTTTGTCTAAGGTTATGCCTTCGATATTTATGTGTTCCGAAGCGGCAGTTAGGCTGGGCATTGTAGGCAGCCGGTTGTATTCTTCTAAAATATCTGAGGCTTCCCTGTAGCTATGCCAGATTTCCAGCACAGGCCCAAAAGCTATATTTAGCTGGCCGCCGCTATTTTTATGCCATGCTTTGCTAAATTCAATTAATTCAATAATTTCTGAACTTACTTTGACTGGGTACAGCCCAGCGGCGTCGTTAATAGATTTAATATTGTTGGTGCCTTCATAGTTATTGTAATGGTCAAACAGTTTATGATATTTTGAAAATTCAGATTCAGCCTTTTCACATAAATTAATAAATTCATCCTGGCTTTTCATATAGGACGAAATAGTAATTTGTGTGTCAAAATACCCGAAAATAATTTTTTCGTACCACGCTATAGAATTACAAGATGATTGGGAAAAAATTAGTATCAGCACAAAGGCCGCTTTAAAAACGATAAATGTTTTGCCCCGCAATATAAACCCTCCGGTTCACCGCCTAAAGATAACAGAAACATGGTCGATTTCGCCGTCTATGCCCTTAACAAGCATTTCAATATCTTTCTTCAAATCAAATAATTTCCTGTTGCTGGGGCCGCCGGAAACTTTTACGGTTACTACAGCGGTATTCCCCATGATTTTAACATTAGAGGCTTCAATAGTATTAAGCTTTAAGACATAGTTGCCTATATCTGCTTCCCTATCCCCTATGCTCCTATTATTCAAAATAAATTTTTCGATATTGCCTAAATCTTCGACGGTGTAAGGGCGGCTGTTTTTATAAATAATGGTTTGGCTATCATAAATGTTGTAGCTTGCCCCCCTGCTAGCTGAGGAAGCAATGCTAGGCTGGCAGCATAATATAACCAGGCTTGCAAATATAATAATAGATTTTTTCATTTTTTTCAACTCCGCAGGATTATTTTATTTACTTTGATTCCCATAATTTTATTATTTGTTTAAAAACATAATTTAACCGTGGTTGGCTAAAAATATAAATAAACCCGGTTAAAAAACCGGGGCCAATTTACTCAAAAGCTAGAGAATATTTTAGTTGGATGTGTTATAATAGCAATATAGGGTTAATGTGGAGCCGGAGCACTTATTTTACATTTACCTAAATAACTATATGGGTAACCGGCATTCCCCATATGGGCGATAAAGGAGGATAAAAGATGGCAAATTTACAAGGGTCCAAAACGGAACAAAATTTAAGGGAGGCCTTTGCTGGAGAAAGCATGGCGCGTAATAAATATACTTATTATGCATCGAAAGCTAAGAAAGATGGTTATGAACAAATAGCCTCTATATTTGAAATTACTGCCGGAAATGAGAAGGAGCACGCTAAACTTTGGTTTAAGCTTTTACATGGCGGGGCTATCCCTTCGACTTTAAATAACCTTAAAGACGCAGCAGCCGGGGAGAATGCGGAATGGACTGAAATGTACAAGCGCATGGCGGAAGAGGCGCGTCAAGAAGGATTTAACGAGATCGCTTTCCTTTTTGAGTCTGTAGGCAAAATTGAAAGGGAGCACGAAGAGCGTTACCTTAAACTTGTTGAAAACATAGAAGAGGGTACAGTTTTTTCAAAACAACAGAAATCAGTCTGGATATGCAGGAACTGTGGGCATATTGTAGATAGTGAAAGCGCACCGGTAAAATGCCCGGTTTGTGACCACCCACAAGCATATTTTGAACTCCGTGTGATAAACTATTAAGGTGGAAGCTTTAGCAGTTTAACTTTTTTATTGAATATAAAGTTATGATGCTTTAGTATCCAACTGACGGATTAAGGAGGGTTTTATTATGAAGGCTAGGCACTATAGGGTTGTTAAAAAAGAAGTTGAGAATAAAACTCAAAATAGCCCGGGGATATTCATACCTGAGCAAAAACGTAATTATATTATAATAGCAGCTGTTGTATTAGCCGTTGTTATTTTTGTAAAGGGTTTAGTTTTGGGGGCTATTTTTTCACACAATAGTTAGAAGCATAAATTGATATTAAGATGGGCGGTAATTATGATAATATAATTACTGCTTTTTTTGCGCTATAGGTGCCGGATTGAAAAATCTAACTTAATAAAGTATAATTGAGCGAAAAGAAAGTTAAGGAGGGTGAAAAATTTATGAAATTAGGGATAGTTGGGCTTCCTAACGTTGGGAAGTCTACTCTTTTTAATTCCTTAACCCAAGCCGGGGCAGAGTCTGCAAATTACCCATTCTGTACTATAAACCCCAACGTTGGCATAGTTAATGTGCCTGACGGGAGGTTATATGAACTGGATAAAATATACCATTCAGAAAAAATTGTACATGCGGTAATAGAGTTTGTCGATATAGCTGGCCTTGTCCGTGGCGCTAGCAAAGGCGAAGGGCTCGGGAACCAATTTTTGTCGCATATACGTGAGGTCGACGCGGTACTTCATGTAGTCAGGTGCTTTGATGATGACAATGTTACCCATGTAGACAATACTATAGACCCAATTAGGGATATAGAAACTATTAATTTAGAGCTTATTTTTTCTGATTTAGAAATATTGGAACGTAGGTTTTCAAAAATAAACCGAAGTGTAAAAAATGATAAAGCCCAGCAAAAAGAATTCGAATTTTTGCAAAGGCTAATTAAAAATTTAGAAGATGGCAGGCCTGCACGTAAAATAGATGTTGATGAAGAAGAAGCCGAAATTTTAAGCGGCTATAATTTATTGACGGCAAAGAAAGTAGTTTATGCCGCCAATGTTTTGGAAAATGGCCTAATAGATGACGGGCATAATAACCCATATGTAAAAAAAGTCCGGGAAATGGCTAATGAAGAAGGTTCTGAAGTTTTTGTGGTTTGTG
>JAITVM010000170.1 GCA_031285815.1 Clostridiales bacterium
ATTAAAGAGATTTATAGGCATAAAGACTATAACCATAGGATGGCGGATTTGGCATACGGCCTTTTAATTAAAAACTGGTATGACAAAATATTGATTGAGCTTGTTTTGAGTTATTATCAAGGGGGCTTGGGCGATTGGGTTGAATTGGGCAAGCCTTTGTCTAATTTTGTGGACGATGTTTTAAAGATTGACGAAATAATATTGGAAGGCGCTATTTTTACAAAAACATTTAATTTAGATATACAGAAATCTTTTTGCAGGGTATACCAGTCGGGCCAAAATTTAGCATTGATTGATAAAATGTGTTATTTTATATTGTATAAAATAGCATCTGGTTACTATGACTTGGATTATGAAACTATAAATGCATTAGAAAAAGAATACTTGCGGTCTAATGGTAGCCTTTTTTGTTATATGCTAGGTGCGGTATATATCAATAATAATATGAACTTCAAAAAGAACATTGAAATTATAAAATCTGCAGAAAAACTAATGCAGGAAGAAGGGGTATTGTTCCCAATTTATAAAACAATAAAAGACAAAACAATTATGGCTCCGTATATAGAGAAAAATCAACCTTTTATCTATAAAACTTACCCGGGCAGAAAAATTTTTATACACTACAAGTTCAATGATAGCAGCCCCTATCAAAAAAAACAGATGAAGTATTTTAAATTTGGCTTTTATTTTGCTAACTTGGTTTGTTTTTTTGGGGAAAAAATTATATATTATATTAGCGAAGAATTAGATACTGGCAGCATTGAAACTAAAGTTGATACAGTTGATAATTTTAAGATTAATTTAAGCGGCAACCTGGAGGATGAATATTTTACTATAAACCAAGCGCTGATTTGGGAGAAAACCTTAAAGTTTAGTGATATTTTTACGCTGGTAGCTAAAGAAGTAAAAGAGCCAAAGAAGATAAAAGGTAGGCTTGTTTAATAAAAAGTATAAAATAAAACTACGCATGGTACATGATTAGGAGGTAATTTAATGGGGACATTAGGTATTGATATTGAAAGGGGCCTTTTTTTGGGCATTGATTTTGGTACAACCAATTCAATTGTCAGCATATATAATTTTAAAACAGGCGAAGCTGAAACCATCCCTATAGACGGGAGCAATATTTTCCCTACGGCTATCCAATTTGAAACAGATGTTGATGACAGCAGCAAATTAAGCAAGGTTTTTGGGATACAGGCAAAAGAGGCTGCTATTATATACCCGCAAAGTACTGTTTTATCAATAAAAAGGCTTTTAGGGAGCGACGAAAAAGTAAGTGTTTTGGTTGATGAAAAAGAGTATTCGTTCACACCGGAGGAGATAGCGGGGGAAATCCTTCAATACCTTAAACGGAAAGCTGACGAGTATGTCCAAGAGGAATTGAATATAGCTGGGGAATTTACAGGCTGTGTTATTACAGTGCCTGCAAACTCAACAGACAAACAAAAAAAGAAAACCAAAGAAGCCGCTATACTGGCAGGGTTTGATGAGGATAATATTTATTTAAGGCTTGAGCCGGCCGCGTCTGCCATATCATATGCTATGAACGAAACTAAGGACAAAAAAATACTTGTATATGACTTCGGCGGCGGTACCTTTGATGCATGTATACTAGAAATAAAATCAGAAGAGCTTGGCGAGCCGCAGATTAGTATTTTAAGCACATACGGCGATAATAACTTGGGCGGAAATGATATAGATAAGATAATAATGGATATTATCTATGAGGAATTTAAAAAACTTACTAATAATGAAATAGATTTGTTTGATGACAACGCTGATGACGGTGTTTCTAAACGCCAGAAAAAAATAGCTTTAGTTAGGCTAATGCAAGTGGCCAACCAAACGAAAGAGCGCTTAAGCCACGCTAAATCTGCTAAAGTTGTCCTTGCGCCTTTTATCCAGGAGCCACGGATTATTAATATAAATATGGAAATCACCCGGGATGATTTTATATCTCATAAACGTATAAATACACTTGGTGACAGCCAAGAGGTTTATGAAAAATTTAGGGACAAGGATTTACACGATATTTTGGATATCACAATAAAATTGATTGACGGCTGTATGAAATCTACAGAAGTTTCTGAAGCTGATATTGACGAAATTTTTTTAGTTGGCGGCAGTTCATCAATTAGCCTTATTACTGACAAGATTAAAGAAAAATTTAACAAAGAGCCATATAAATCAAAAATTAGCCCGGCGTTAAGCATATCACAAGGTGCGGCGTATTATTGTAACATGATTATGATGCCAACGCTTAAAGGCCCTGTTGTCCACGAAAAAACTGTCCACCCCCTTGGGCTGGAGTTATCAGGCCGGCGTTTTATGGAAATTGTTACGGCAGGCTTAGACATCCCAAAAGATGGGCTTAATATTGAAGCAGGCGAGCTGCTGACTACTAATTTTGATAATGTTTCGAGTATGGCAATAGTTGTTTATGAGAGCACCCAGCCGGGTGGCGGCGGCAAAGCTTTGCAAGTAAATAGTGAAGGCATGAAAAGGCTTGCGGGGACGACTTTGCGCGGGATACCACAAGCGGCCAGGGGCATTGAAAAAGTTAAGGTCATATTTAATATTAGCCAAGACAATATGTTAAAAGTAACTGCCCAAAGCATGAGCAATGATGGTATTGTGACAGAGCTTTCTGTAGATGAATTATACGATTAAGAATCGAAACGCCAAATAATATCTTTATTTGGCTTTTCTTTTAATCATTAATGAGGGATAAAATTATGTCTGGTAAAAATTCTGAAGTAGCCAAGAATCATTTTAAAATTAATGATGAATATAAATCTCTTACTAATTTTGTAGGCTCTTTTATTTCAAAAGCGAATACAAAAACATTTAATTCCATAAACCTTTTTGTAAATAATAAACTTTTGGAGCTAAAAGATAACAACCTTTTAAAAAACAAGGATGAAGATATTTACCTGTACTGCAATTATTTAAATGAAAGCTTTAAAAAATTTATTAATTTATATAACAAAAACAAAAGGTTTATAACTTCGTATAGAAAAATAGAGATTTTGGATGGCCTGAAATTAATTTTGAGCAATCAGATCAGCCAGTATTTTGAGATATATAATGAGAAAGAGATTAACCCTATTTTGGAAGAAAAGCTTAAAATTATTAGGGGTTCCATGGGCAGCTTTGAGCGGAGGCAACTAAAAAGCCTAGATAATAATACTATTGTTTTAGGCAAAGATATTACGTCAGACGTTATTTTTAATATTTCTAAACAGCCTAACCAAGATGAACTATTTGTGTCGGCTATTGTGGATAATTTTGCCGGTTTTATAGAGAGTAATGTTTATTCTAATTATTTACTGGTAAAAGCAGAATGCTTGGGTAATATAAATGGGCTGGAGCGCAGGAAGGTAACTACTAAATATTTGGAGCTAATGAAGCAGGAGTACGAAATTTTATCGAGCATTATAAAAGTGCAGGTTGCCCCCCTGGAGAGGATAGTCAGCCAAACTTCTGAGGAAAAAGTTGCAATAGATAAAATGCTTTCCATAATCCGTGAATCGTATCAATTTATTAGCCGGAAATTTGACGAGCTATCAGTTTTTTTATTGGAAGCGGAAAAGCTGTCCCGTTTAAACCCGGATGAGGACAAAGGTAATTTTGACAAGGAATGTACAAAGTTTATATATGATTCTATGAATAACTTAGAAATGAAGTTCTTTTTTAATATAGTCAAAGAAAAATATAATTCTATTATTAAAAAAGTTGAAGCTAATATAGTAAATAAGGTTGATGCAGAATTAACGGCGTATGCTTTAGAAATATATAAAACTGCCAAAGAAAATTTCAAGTCATATACACTACTGACTAAAGAGTTCCTGAGCGCAGTTAATATATTTATTAATTTTGACAAGGCCTATGCTGAAAAGGCCATTGATGTACCGGCTGAGGATATTTTGGCCGGGGTTTCCGAGACTATAAAGATTAAAAGGGATAGCATATCCGAGGGGGACGGGGAATTTAAACAAAGGTGTATACCTGCTATAGGCGGGGTACTGCAGAATAATTTTGAATTTAATCAAAAAGAGTCTACCCACCTTAGCCAGCTGTTAGAGGGTATAACTTCTCTGCCGGATTTGGAGGCGGACGGCAAGGATATCTCAAATAGGTTTTATTTAGCTACAATGGGTGACCCAGAGTTTGAATCTTTTCTTGATAAACGCATTAAAGCCTTGGAGGCTAAAAAAGATAAAATTAATAAAGTTTTCTTTAACTACCTTAAGGAGAATATACTATCCGAAATTATGAGCTTTGAAGAGATTGAACATTATAGCATATCAAAGCTAAAAGGCCCTGGGCACGATATACTTAATAAATATTCCCTGATATTTGAGAAAGTAATGTTTAGTATAGATAGGATACTGGAAAAAAACAATATTGAAAGGATTAGCCCCAGTGTACACGATTTGTTTAACCCAAAAGAACATGAAATTTTGGTTGCTGAAAAAAAAGATGGTTTTAATAAAGGCGAGATAATAAAACCATTAAATAATGGGTTTAAAAAGGACGGGGCAGTTATTATCAGGGCAAATATTGTTGCGGCAAAATAAAGCAGGCGGGGATGGTGTTAAATGAGCTGGAAGAAAAACAAATTATTGTTTGCTGAAAATTACCCTGATGAGTCCCAATTTATAATAGGCATTGATATTGGGAACTCAATGTCCTCCATTGCCTATTTTGATGTAAATTTAAAAATGCCTCAAATTATTGATATTAGTGGCGGTTATGGCAAACAAAACCTGCCTTCGGCTATCCAATATGCATCAGACGACAAGGAATGGATCTTTGGGGAATATGCATTATTTAATAATGCAAGCGGCAGTGACATAAAAATAACTTCTATTATGGATAAGCTGGGCAAAAAAGAATACTATTATATAAATAATAAACCCTTCAGTTTATCCCATATAGTTGGCCTATATATAAAAGAACTCATTAATAATTGTAAAAGCTTGAACCCGAAAGCCAATATTGCGGGGATAGTCGCCTCAATACCAGCTTATATAGATGAAAGCGCTTTAAATGAGCTTAAAACTGCTTTTGCAAATTCAGGCTATGAAAAATATGTAATCGATTATATACCTAACAGGGAATGTATTTTAACTAGATATTTTTATAAAAAAGCGGTAGATGCACAGAGGGTATATATTATAGATTTTGGGTCCAAACAGTTGAGGGCCGCTGTTTACGATTTAAAAAACGAATTTGGCGAGGTCAAAACAGAATGTATTTCTTCAATGTATGAACCGGAATTAGGTGAAAAAAACATTGAAGGGCTTATCCGTGAGCTTGTTTTGGGGCATTTGGCAAAGAACAATAAACAGCCGGAGGGTTTAACACAGTATGAGCAAGACCAGCTGCAATCATTTATATATAATTACAAGGATTTAATTTTTCAGAAAAATGCTTCAGGCAAGCCAGTTAAGCTTTACTATAATTTTATCCACCCACCTTTCCGCTATACATTAGAAAAAGAAGATATTGATAATTTGATAGCCGGTTTCCAGCAGAGGTTTAAAGAATTTTTGTTGAAGGCTATTGAAAAAACTATTACCAGCAAAAAATTAAAATTATCTGAAATTGATAGGGTTATTTGTACTGGTGGCGGGTTTGAGATGTTCTGGCCACAAAAGCTGGTAAATAACCTTTTTGGTGAAGGCAAAACTGTATTTTTTAAAAATGCAAAAGGGGTTACATCAGAAGGGGCCTCCATTATAGCGGCTACAAAGCTTGGCGTTATTAAGAACCCTAAATTTGTAATTAAAGATAAGAACTTAATTACGGATGACATTGGCATAAAAGTATCCACTAACAAACAAGAAAAGTTTTACACTTTAATAGAGAGGGACTCTTTTTGGTGGAACGCAGAGGCTTTATTGTCTGTAATTTTAAATGATAATAAATATTGCCTAGAAGTCTATAAACGTAATTCTGATTTTGAAACAAAAATTTTAGGCAGGGTTTCTTTAGACAAACTTGTAAGGCGCCCTAAAGGGGCATCTAAAGTAAAGCTGGGGATGCGTTTTGAAAAACCAGACGAGCTGCTTGTTGAAATTGAAGATTTGGGGTTTGGGGAATTGTTTCCTAGAACCGGCTATAAACAAAAATTTAATATACCGCTTTAAATAATATCAAAGAATTGAGATTGAGGTGAACTTCATGAATTGGGAAGAATATAAGGCTGAAATAGATAAATTGGGCGAGTTGCCAGAAGATTGGTATATCTTAGGCATAGATTTAGGGACGACAAATTCTATTATTTCATATTGGGATGATTCTACAAAGACACCTGAACCAATTGATATTTCAAATGGTTTTGGGAAGATACCCCTCCCTTCAGTGGTACAGTACCGTAAAGATGAAGATTCGGACGAGGAGGAGTGGGTAATTGGCGAGGAAGCTTACCGTAGCATGAAAATTTACCCAGAATCAACAATACGGTCAATAAAGAGGAAGATGGGCTCTAATGAAAAGATAGTTTTTGATGGTGTAGAATATTTGCCTGAAGATATATCTGCTAAGATTTTGAAAGAGTTAATTAACCACTGCAATAGTTTGAACCCGAAAGCAGAAATAGCTGGTTTAATAGTATCTGTGCCATATGATTTTGATGACGCCGCAAAAAAAGCTACTATGCGTGCGTGTGAAATAGCGGGTATTTCAGATAAGCTAATCTGTTTGATTGAAGAGCCAAAAGCGGCCTGCTTGGCATATAATTTTAGGCATAAAATTCAGCGTGACGAGCGGATTATGGTTTTTGATTTTGGTGGCGGCACTTTGGATATTACTATTTTCTATGTAGTTGAGCGCGATGAGAATAATATTAAGCTGCAAGTAGTCAGCGAAGGCGGCGAGGCGTTCCATGGCGGTGATAATATTGATGAGTCCCTTATAGATAAATGCTATGAATATATTTTTAATAAGACAAAGCAAGAAAAGGGCGATATAGCTTTAGAAAACCAAGTAGAGCTTATAATGCGGGCCCGTGAAGCTAAAGAGCGGCTTTCAGGTGTCAAGTCCTATAGGGTGCCATTTACATTTTGTATACCGCCGTTTGTTGAGCAAATGACGCGTGAGGCATTTGAAGATTTAATTGGCCCTTTTATCGATAAAACCCGGAAGCTTGTTTTAAAATCAATGCGCGATGCATATACAGGTGCCCTGACCCCTGACATGATAGATAGGGTTTTGTTAGAGGGTGGGTCTTCTTCAATGCCTTGGGTACGGGAGATGCTTTTAGGGATTTTTAATGACGAGAACAAAATATATACGTCTGAAAAACCGGCCCTGGATATTTCACTTGGTGCAACATATTATGCGGCCATGAAAATGGGGCTTCTGTCAGAGCCAGATGTAGAATCAGAAAAGCTCTCTGTTGAATTTGAAGTTACTGTTGCCCACGATATAGGTTTTGAAATAATTAACGGCCCTAAAAAATCCTGTTATAATATGATTAGGCGCGGGACCTCATACTCGCTGGCTAAAAAAAGCCAGGTGTTTACGCTGTCCGGCAATACAGAAGAAGATATGTCTACATTTAATTTAAAAATCCTAGAGCGCATAAATAAAGAGGACAATTACGAGAATTGTAAATTGATTGGCGAAGTTGAGATAAAAGGCCTGCCTAAGCGCCCCAGTGGCAAGACAAGGTTAAAGATTACCCTACAGGTCGAGGAAGAAGGCGGCTTGGTTAAGGGGAGTGTCGAGGATATGGGCTTTAACGGGGAATATGGGCCTAGCGGTTTTAAAGTGGGTTTTGAACCGGGCAGGTTTACTAAAACTATTTTGGAGGGACGAGAATGAGTTTTTTAGGTGTTGACTTAGGTACCACGAACTCGGCGGCTGTTATTTATAATGATAAAAATGACAGTTTGGATATTGTTAAGGTAGACGGGGCAGATGAAATCCTCCCTTCGGTTGTAAGCTATATGGACGACGGGTCTATTATTGTTGGCAATGAAGCGAAGCAAGGGGCTATAATCTACCCAGATAATACAATCCTATCTGTAAAGCGCAGGATGGGGAACGATGAGAAAATAAATGTTGGTGGTATGGAAAAATCGCCTGAAGAAGTAAGCAGCGAAATTTTGAAAAAGTTAAAAAAATCCGCTGAAGAACAGAGTGGCGAAATTTTTGACGAGGTTGTTATCACCCACCCAGCTTATTTTAATGACAGGCAAATTTTTGCGACTAGGCAAGCCGGGCTTTTGGCAGGTTTTAAAGAGGTATTCCTATTATCTGAGCCATTGGCCGCTGCAGTGGAATATGGTTTTAAACAGGGTTATGCACAAACCCTGTTAGTTTACGACCTTGGCGGGGGGACATTTGACGCTTGTGTTTTAAGGGTTTCCAAAGACGAAGACGGGCAAGAAATTTTTCAGGAATTATCTGACGTTGGCGATATGAACTTGGGCGGGGATGATTTTGATGCAGAATTAATTAAGATGATGAAAACTTCGTTTGAGGCTGAGAACGGTTTTTCTTTAGACAGCCTGGATGAAAGCGAGCGCAAACGTGTGTTTCAGAAATTAAAACAAGAAGCCGAGAACACAAAGAAAAAATTATCAGGCACCAATAAATCGGCCGTCAGGATCCACCCATTAATTATTAAAGATGGCGTACCTAAAAACCTTTCGCTTGAAATTACGAGGGACGAGTTTGAGGCGCTGATTAGAAAATATGTTGAGCGCAGCAGGGAAATAATCACTGAGGCATTAAAGCGTGCGTCCATTGAAACAGATGATGTATCTAAAGTAATTCT
The DNA here is from genome assembly GCA_031285815.1 of Clostridiales bacterium. GTDB lineage: Bacteria > Bacillota > Clostridia > Lachnospirales > JAITVM01 > JAITVM01. The sequence continues at coordinate 8,795 of JAITVM010000170.1, forward strand.
AGTTGGCGGCTCTGCTCTAATCCCAATGGTAAAACGGATGGTTGCCGGGTATATTAAGGAGCCATATAGGGCCACTGACCCAGCTAAATCAGTTGCTATGGGCGCCAGTATCTATAATTATTTGATCCACTTGCCAAATAGGAATGTGAAGGTTGGGCAGATTACCAGGCAAATTTTTGGCACAGAAGCAGTTGTTGATATTTCTACAATGCGCAAAGCGCTTATCCCGATAATCCCTATGGGGACACCAATCCCGGCCCGGGTTTCAGATTCGAATTTTGCAAGTATGGCAGGGGCCTCCTCTGTAACGGTTGATGTTTACCAATGGGAAAAAGGTAAAGAAGGCGATAAAAAGTATATCGGCAGTGTCCTATTCGATGGGCTCACGGGGACAACTCAAATAGAGATTACCTATGCGACAGACGAAAATAACTTGTTTGAAGTATTTGTAAAGGATGTTGCCACAGGTAGGGTAGAAAAAGCAGAATTTGACCGTACTAAGGTTTATGACCCACCAGAAAGGGGCCATGCGGCAGCTGGCGGCGATATTGTAAATGTGACATTCTTAATTGATACAACAGGGAGCATGGACACATATATAAATGGCGTTAAAGATAGGGCGATAGAATTTTCCAATATAATAAGCTCTAAGGGGGCGGCATTTAAATTAGGGCTAATAGGTTTTGGGGATTTGTATGAAAAAGAGCACCCAAGTGTATATGGTTTTACCAGCGATGTTTTGAAATTCCAAAAACAAGTTAAAAATATACCGAGGACTTATGGCGGCGATATACCGGAATCTTCATTAGATGCGCTTGAAACAGGCATTCAGCTTATAGATGCGTCTGGCCTTGAACCTTCGTCTAAAAATATTTTTATTTTAATAACAGACGCCCCGCCGCATGTCCCAACCAATTCTGGCAAACCAGTTAAGGAGGTAGCGGAGATGCTTGCGGCTAAAGGGGTAACAACTTATGTTGTAGCCCGGAAAGATTCGGAAAGCATTAATGCCTATGACCCAATAACAAAGCCTTATGGCAAATATTATGATTTGAACGATAAATTTTATGATATACTTGATAGCATAGCTATAAGCATTACAGAGCTTATACGCCTTTAGTTAGTTCCATAGCCCGCTGTTGTTAACAGCGGGCAAAAGGTTTTTTATAAAAAATTTTAGGTTATTGGGGTGTTTTTTGTGCCTAATATAATTTGTTTAACTCAAAATGAAATAGAGGTACCATATAAATTTAAATTGACAGATATCAATGTCTATTCTTTTGAAGAGGCACTTTATCATTTTTATCATTATTGGAAGCAAAGCACTGAAGATTTTTTGAGTGACGATTTTATCCTTTGGGTAAAAAGGGATTTAAACCAGGAGTATATTGCCTCAAAAATATCTTCTTTGCGCATGTCGGATAAATTCTCTGATAAATACCTAAAATTTGTTACAATAATTGATTATTTTTCTGAACAAGAACTGTATGCATTAAAAAATGATTTAGAAGATTGGGAAAAGAGGATGGTTTGGGAGCAATTAAAAGCCCAAGCAGATTCCCTTGTAAACATTGGGGAGTATATTAAAGCCGCCAATATTTATCTAAGTGCTATTAAGTTAAACCCAAATGCTGATATTTATAATAATTTAGGTATTGCGTATAATAAAACTGGCGATTATAAAAATGCGTACAGGGTACTGATGGAAGCTTATCAGCTGGACCCAGGCAACCAAACCATAATTTTCAATTTGGCGGAAGCGTCAATATTAAGGGGCAATTTTGATAATGCGGAAATAATGCTTTCTAAGGTAAGCGGCCAAGAAAATAAATATTATTTATTAGGCCTGTTCTATATGGAGAAAAATGGCCTTGAATTGGCTAGGGATTATTTTTTAAAGGCATATAACTTAAATAAGGATGACTTTTACCTATATAAAATTATCGATATATGCCTGTCACAGAAACATTATGATGACGCAGCAAAGAATTTAAACCAGGTTAAAAACAAAAACCAAGATTTTTATTTAAAGCAGTCAGAAATTTGTTTTATGAAAAACAATGTCAAGGAGGGCATTAAAACTTTATCTGGGGCAGTTGAAAAATACCCTTCAGATATAGAGCTATGGGCGGCGCTTGCAAAATATTATAGGCTGGATAATGATTTTGAGTCCGCTAGCATAGCAATAGAAAAGGCCAGGTCAATCAACCCGAATTCTATAAGGGCGGAATTCGAGCATGCAAACATTAAAAAGTCGCAGGGGAAAATTAAAGATTTTCAATCGGCATTACATAATATACTTGAGTTCCTCAAAAAAATTTATAGGGCTAATAATGATTTTTAATAAAGATAAATTTTTATAAACTGCATAAAGGTACGCAACGGGTATATGGCACCCATTTGTATTTAATATGGGTAGTTTTTGGTGGTATTATATATATATTTTATGAAATATTTGATTAAGGCCCATAAAATTAGTATAATTAAAACATTATATCAAATTAAATTAGGTATAAAAATGTGTTAGCCTTAAAATTAATTTTGAAGGGGATAAGGGAATGGGTTCTGATTATAGGTCCAGCGGTGTTGATATTGAAGCCGGGTATAAAAGTGTAGAACTTATTAAGAAACATGTGGTGAATACTTTTTCTGATAAAGTCTTGACTGGGATTGGCGGCTTTGGCGGGCTGTTTGATATACAGATGGTAAAAAATTATGAGCACCCCGTACTGGTATCTGGGACAGATGGGGTTGGGACTAAGTTGAAAATTGCATTTATGATGGATATCCATAATACTGTGGGGATAGACTGTGTCGCCATGTGTGTGAATGATATTGTTTGCAGTGGGGCGGTGCCTTTGTTTTTTTTGGACTATATCGCATGCGGCAAAAATATACCAGAGAAGATAGAATCTATTGTTGAGGGCGTAGCGGCTGGGTGCGTACAGTCAGGTGCTTCTTTAATAGGTGGGGAAACTGCGGAGATGCCTGATTTTTATGAGAATAGCGAGTATGATTTGGCAGGTTTTGCGGTTGGTGTTGTTGACAAAAAGAATATAATAGACGGCAAAGAAATAAAAGCCGGCGATATATTAATCGGCCTGGCTTCAAGCGGTGTACACAGCAATGGTTTTTCTTTAATACGGAAGGTATTAAGGCCAAGCCCTTTAAAACTTCGGGAATATATACTTTTATTAAAATCAAATTTGGGGAATGAGCTTATAAAACCAACTAAAATCTATGTTAAATCAATTCTTGGCTTAATTTCTAAAATCCATGTAAAAGGGGTTTCACACATAACAGGCGGAGGGTTCTTTGAGAACATCCCGCGCATGCTGCCTAAAGGTTTAAGCGCAAAAATATATAAGGGCAGCTTTGAAGTTTTGCCTATTTTTAAACTTATTGCCCAATTAGGCGATGTTTTAGAAAAAGATATGTATAGTACTTTTAATATGGGTGTAGGCATGGTTATCGCGGTTTCTAAAGAAGATGCGGAACCGGCGCTAGAAGTACTAAAAGCTTGCGGCGAGACAGCATATATAATTGGTGAGGTTACCCCAGGGGGGGGCGTAATATTATGCTAAAGCTTGGCGTTTTGGTTTCAGGTGGCGGTTCTAACTTGCAAGCTATAATTAATGAGATAGAAGGTAAAAAACTTGATGCAGAAATAATGGTAACCGTCAGCAGCAACGAATCCGCATATGCCATAGAGCGGTGCAAACGCCATAATAT
>JAITVM010000188.1 GCA_031285815.1 Clostridiales bacterium
TTATTTTACAGAAAACTCGTTACAGTGCCATTTAAACAGTTATGGTTACGTTGACCGTCCGGGAGGATTGGCTAGTGTGTGTCCGCATTTTCGGTTTGCAAAACAGTTTTTGGCTTAAAAATATATTAGAGTATACGTGCGTTCGCCGCCCGGCGTGGTGCCGTGCGTTTGTAGCCCACTTTCGGGTAACCTACTAGCATACAGGTGGCGATAGGCTTATCTTTTATAGCAAGCCATTCCCTTGCGGAAGGGAGCATAGATGCGGCATAAACAAGGAAGCCGTTATAAAGCATGCCAAGCCCTTGAGATATTGCCGCTAATTCCATATTTTGCGCGGCCAGACCGGCGTCTATTGTATTTTCAGCCGCAATATATATTAAGGCCGGGGAATTCCGGAACAGGTAATCAGTGCCTTGCGCCTTCATATTTGTAAAATTTTTGAATGTAGCTATTAATTCTTCATATAGGCCGCTGGGGTTTTCGGTTATGGATTTGAGCCCATCCCAAATAATTTCTTTAAATTCGGGTAAGCGGCCCTGTACTATGACAAACTGGCATGCTTGGCTATTAGAGCCTGTAGCTGTGTAGCGGCCGGCTTGGATTATATTTTCTAGTTTATCTTGTTCGATTAATTGGTTTTTGTATTGGCGGATACTACGGCGGAATTTTATAGTGTGCAGAAGGTTATTAATATCAAAACCAAAACGGTTTTCGTCATATTCTTCTACACCGCCCATTTCATACTCAGGTATTGATACGGCCCCGGCTGGGCAAATAGCCACGCAGTGGCCGCAAAGTATGCATTGCCCGCCACTCTTAGCTTTGCCCCCTTCTAGTTTTAAGTTGCCGGCCACACAGTCGTATACACACGCGCCGCAGCCAATACATTTTGATTGTTCTATAGTTACCATATAAATAAATCCCCCTTAGAATTTATATTTTTTGCTTTATGTGGTTTTATATGTTGCTGGCCTAAAAAAGATATGCGTATATCCGGTTTTTACTACTATAATAATTTAATGGGGATGCTTTTATTAACCAGAAGGCTATTTTCTGTAACGATACAGTCGTACGCCAGTGCAGTGACACCCGCACTGGCGGAAGTTTTAAGGGTTCGCCCAAATTCTGCATGTGTCCGGTTGTTTGGAATAAAATAACCTATGCCTTCCATCTGGATTATGAATACCACATATGCTTCATAGCCTTCTAAAAGGCATGCGGCAAGCTCATTTAAATGTTTTATTCCACGTTCTGTGGGGGCGTCGGGAAATATAGCTACGTTATTTTCTTCTAGGGTTACCCCTTTTACTTCAATAAAAGCTTTACGTTTGCCTGCTTCAATATAGAAATCAAACCTGGAATTATTATATTTAGCTTCTGGTTTAATAAAATTTAGGCCATCAATAAATTTGCCATCGCGCAAAAATTCACCGAATATTATGTTTGGCGCTTGGCTATCCATATTGATTAAGCGTCGGCCTTTCCAAACAGAAATTAAGTCATATTTCGTAGCGCGGTTAGGGTTTAGAGATTTGTTTACTAAAACTTTAGCACCGGGTGCAAGAAGCTCCTTGCACCTGCCGGTATTTTTAACGTGGCAGGGGGCAATATTGCCGCCGATATTAATTTCTGCTATAAACCGGTTTGGGCGGCTGAGAAATATGCCTTCCATAATATTATTGTAAACTATAAGTGCCACCCCAATCTAAAGTTAATTAACGTTGATGTTTTTACTTTACCATAATATAAATTGCAAGGCAATCTTTGTGCCTGTGTTTTAATGGCTCAATAACCTTAGCCCACTAGCACATTGCCTTTTAACCGCTTCACAATGTTTTGAAACCGGCGTTCGCCCATAAGTTTAGAAAATGCTGGGTTATCTGATAAAGCTTCTGCCATGCTTTGTTTTACGGTTTTTTCATCACGGGGCAATTCTGTACCTAATGGGAATTCTTCTAGCCAACTATCAATTAAATCAAAAAAACTATCGCCTTTAAGACGCAATGGATAAATAGCCCCAGTAACAAGTTCAGTATATTTTTGTAAAATATCTAGAGCGGTTTCTTTATCACCAGTAGCTACATACCCTTGGGCAGCATAGATATAAAGCGGGATAAGCATTGCCGGGTGGAGCTTCTCAATATCAAAAGCCTCAGCTATAGCAAGTGAGCGCTTGTAAATTTCATTATATTTGCCGGGCTCATCGGTACATAAAATAAGGTAAGGGGGCAAAAGGCTTAGAAGTGACAGCATATGTTGGTAAACCCCTACTTGAAGCACAGCCTTGGCTTCTTTTATTTTTCCGGACATCTGGTAAGCCGAGGCAAGTAAGCCTTCCGGTGAACCATGTGGCCGCATTTGGCCTTCAAGTAGTGCCAAAACTTCATCAGGGTCCCCTAGGGCCAGTGCACAAGTGGCTTCTAAAGATAACGCTTGTTTCGAAAGCTCAACGTCATTGCTTTCGTTTTTCACCCTTATAAATAATTCCTTTGCTTCCGTAATAACAGATGCTGTTTTTTCTGCATCTTTTAAAGCCATGCCATAATTGATATACAATGCGCCTATTTGAATAAGCAGCGGGTAACAAGAATAGTATTTCTTAACTATTTCGCGGCAATTGCCCATCACGCTATCAAAAGGTTTATTGGCAAAATCGCCAGATAATTGGTGGTAGAGTTTACGGATGCCTTCTGTAGGCATTTGTGGGCTATAACCAATCAAATCATCTATGGATATGTTAAAGTACGCGGCGAGCAGTGGCAGGAAAGTAATATCAGGGTAGCTCTGGCCAGTTTCCCATTTTGAAACAGATGCTTTTGAAACCCCTATATATTCCGCCAAATTATCCTGTGTAATACCTTTTTCTTTTCTCATTTGTATAATAGTATTAGCAATATTAATTTCTTTCATAAGAATCACCTCTTGCTCAAATTATACAAATTATTATGAGGGTACACAATGGATTTATGGTTGACGTTAGTTGATAAAATCAACCAATGGTTTACGGGCATAAAAAAAGCGTACCATAATTGAATTTGTGGTACGCTGGTTTAATTATAGTATACGGAAGCGGTGGGATTCGAACCCACGGTACCCGTGAAGGTACACCTGATTTCGAGTCAGGGCCGTTATAACCACTTCGATACGCTTCCATAAATTATAATGTGTTATTTATACGAATAATAATATAACACATTATTAAAAAAATTTCCATAATTAATAAAAAATTATTAGAAACCGGGCATATTTAAATTTCATCAAGCTTAGTATCTTCACGTGCGTGTTCAGAAGTCTTGCCGCGGGTCATTAGGTCATGCACAGCTTGTTTCGGGTCTTTGCCCTCGAATATGGTTTTATATACCTGGTTTATTATTGGGGCGTCTACCGAATATTTTTGCGCCAACTGGTAGGCCGCTTTGGCATTTTCAACCCCTTCTACAACTGTGTGGACTTCGGCAAGTGCTTCTTCCAAAGTTTTGCCCTGGCCGATTAATATACCGGCGCGCCTGTTGCGGCTATGCATAGAAGTGCAGGTTACAATTAAATCGCCAATGCCGGACAAACCAAGGAAAGTGTATTTATCAGCGCCCATTTTAACCCCAAGCCTTGCTATTTCAGTTAAGCCCCGGGTCATCAATGCGGCTTTAGTGTTGTCCCCGTAGCCGATGCCGTCACAGACGCCGGCCGCCAATGCGATTACATTTTTTAGTGCCGCACCAAGCTCAACACCAACCACGTCTGTATTTGTATAGATACGGAATGAATTGGTCATAAAAACGTCCTGTATATATTCCGCTACAGAAATATCTTTTGAGGCGGCCACAACTGTAGTGGGTATGTCCCGGGAAACCTCTTCGGCATGGCTTGGGCCGGATAATATACAAATTTTATTATTCGGGAATACATCCTCGATCACTTCAGAAAGCCTCATAAGTGAGCCTTCTTCAAAACCTTTGGAGAGGTTGGCAATAATTTGGCTGCCGGAAATATAATTTTTAAAGGATAACAGCGTAGTTCGCATAAATTTAGAAGGGACAGCTATTACCAAGATTTCTTTTCCGTTAACAGCTTCTTCTTTGTCATTTGTTATATATATTCCGCTGGGTATTTTTATACCTTTAAGAAATTCTTTATTCTCCCTATGCTTATTTATAGAATCGGCTTCTTCTTTTTTAAATGACCAGATTGCAACATCATGCCCTTTGCTGTATAACATTAGGGCAATAGCTGTCCCCCAGCCGCCGGACCCTATAACACATATTTTTTTCATTTGGTGCACCTCATTTGTCTATTTTGGGTTTAAAAGTAAATTTGCGCTCCCCGCCTTTTATAAGGCGGGAAATATTCCCCCTGTGCTGAAATGCGGACAAGGCGAATAAAATGAATGCCAAGAAAACAGCTTCCGCATCATATTTAAAAATTAATAGCAAAACAAAAAAAATAAATGACATTAGTAAGGAAGCAAGGGATATATACCGCGAAACTCCAACTGTTATGATACCAGTGGCAAATGTAATTAAGGCTATAGGCAAATTCACGCATAAAATTATGCCGAGGCCGGACGCTGAACCTTTACCGCCTCTAAACTGCATAAAAAATGGGAAGTCGTGCCCAATTATTGTACCCAAGGCCGCATAAAACCCGGGCTGGACAAAAGGCTGCCCTGGGTTTATGAATGTGCCGGCACCATCGAATAAAAGTGAGCAGGTTAAATATGCCGCAACAGCTTTTAATATATCAAGGGTAAAAACCAATAGCCCATATTTCGTGCCTAATGTGCGCACAATGTTTGTGGTCCCGGCGTTTCCGCTGCCATATTCACGTATGTCAATTTTGCCTACTAATTTACCCACAATGTACGAAACTTGTATGCAGCCGAATAGGTATCCGATAATTAAACAATATACTCTATACATAATTATCACCTGTCTGATTTATTCCTAACAACAAAATGGATGGGGGTACCTTTAAAGCCAAAAGCCAGCCTGATTTGGTTTTCCAAATAGCGCTTGTACGAAAAATGCAGCAACCCGGAATCATTTACAAACAAAATAAAAGTTGGCGGCTTGACCGAAGCTTGCGTTGCGTAATATATTTTTAAAAACCTGCCCTTATCGTTCGGGGGCTCGTTCATTGCGGTTGCTTCTATTAACACATCGTTTAAGACGCCTGTTGAAATCCTCATATTAGTGTTTTCAAAAACAGTATTGGCCATCTCCAGCAAATTAGTAACACGTTGCCCGGTTTTAGCGGATATAAACATTTTAGGCGCATAGGGCATATAAGCGAGCTCTTTTTCGATAGTTTTCAAATATTTATTCATTGTCTTGTCATCTTTTTCAATAGCGTCCCATTTATTTACCGCAACAATCGCTGCCTTCCCGCGTTCGTGGGCGATTCCTGCGATTTTTGTGTCTTGGTCAGTAATGCCTTCTTCTGCCGAAATTAATAATATGCAGACATCGGCGCGCTCTACTGCGGATACTGCGCGTATAAGCGAATAGCGCTCAATATTTTCTTTTACTTTTGATTTTCGGCGCATGCCGGCGGTATCTATAAAAATATATTTGTGCCCAAGCCTTTCTATATATGAATCTATTGCGTCGCGTGTAGTGCCGGGTATATCTGATACTATCAGCCGGTCTTCGCCTAATATTTTATTTATCAATGAAGATTTGCCCACATTTGGCTTCCCGATAACCGCTACTTTTATAGCATCATCCTCTTCTTCATTTTCCGCTTTTGGTTTAAAATATTTCACAACCTCATCAAGCATATCGCCTAACCCAAGCCCTTGGCCGGACGAAATAGGGACAGGGTCGCCTAAACCCAGCGAATAAAATTCGTATATATCGGGCGGGAGTGTTTTCATATTATCGATTTTGTTAACTATTAGTACAACAGGCTTTTGCGCGCGCCTTAGTACGTTTGCCACTTGCATGTCTTGATCGGTTATGCCGGTCTTAATATCAACTATAAACATAATAACATCAGCTGTCTCTATAGCAATTTGCGCCTGGTCAAATATCTGCCTTGCTATAAAGTCATAAGAATCCGGCTCCAGCCCGCCTGTGTCAATTAGCGTAAAATCATGCCCGGCCCAATCGGCGCTGGCATATACCCTATCCCGGGTAACCCCCGGTGTATCTTCCACAATCGAAATCCTTTGGCCTGCTATTTTATTAAATAAAGTTGATTTGCCAACATTAGGCCGGCCAACAACAGCCACTATTGGTTTACCCATAACGTACCTCCATTTTTATAATGCCGATTCCCTAAGCCAGTTTTACGCCCTTGCGGCTAAGATTAATTTTACAAAGCTTGCCCCATTTATTGGGCAAACGCAAATTTCTTTTTTTAGCTTAGCTTGGGCTTCATCAATTGTAACCCCATCCAAAAAAACATCTTCATTATCACGTAAAGCATTTTGTGGTATAAGAATAATATCACCTAATTCTGATTTTAACAAACAATTTATGATATCGGCCCCTGTCAATAACCCAGAAACAGTAATTTCACTACCGAAAAATTTATTTTCAACACAAATTACGCCGATAGAAAGGCCTGGGAACTTTTTTGTTAACCCTGATGCTAGGGAAGAAATAAAGCTATGTGCCAAAACACCTGTGACAATTGTTACATTCCGTGTTACGGGGAAGCTGACCAGTGTATTTAAATATTCATTAAATTCATATTGGAAAGAGCTAACCATGCCTACGCCGTTTTCTATCTGGTAAAAATCCTCATAGAACTGGCTTTCCGGTATGGGCAGCCCTGCCTTTATATAAAATTCATCGCTGGCATAGACAAACCTAGTATTATATTCCTCTAGAAAAATGGCGGAAAACTTATTAACCTGGGCTATTACATTAAGGCAGCCACCTTTGTCAAAGGGCTCCAACGGGAATAAGCCCGCCCTGAATTTTGTAAGGCCTACGGGGACTATAGATAAAGACTTTGCTTTGCCTATAAATTTTGAAAGTTCGAGTATTGTTTTATCAAGCTGGGCGTTATCGTTTATATTTTTGCATAGCACAACCTGGAAGTTCATTTCGATGTTAGCATCATGTAGTTTTTTGATATATGCAATTAGGTTATCAGCCCTGGGGCTGTTTAACATATATTTCCGAAGCTCTAAATCTGTTGTATGCACAGAAATATTAATGGGGGAAAGGTGGTAAAAAATTATGCGGTTAAGGGCTTCTTCATCCATATTAGTCATAGTGATATAGTTGCCCTGCAAAAAAGACAGCCTGGAGTCGTCATCTTTAAAATATAAAGTCTTGCGCATATTTTTTGGCAGCTGGTCCACAAAACAAAATATGCATTTGTTTTTACATGATTTTGCGCCATCCATAATCCCATCGCCGAAAATTAAGCCTAAATCTTCGTCTTCATCTTTTTCGATTTCATAAATAATACTGCCGCCGCCGCTTTTTTCAATTAACAGTTCTAAATAGCTTGACTTCATAAGGTATCTATAGTCAAGAATATCAATAATTTCTTTTTCGTCTATACTTAATAAAAAATCGCCGCTTTGGATATCCAATTCTTCTGCTATGCTGTTTTTTTCTACACCGATAATTAAGTTCTTCATTAAAAATTACCCCTAATCTGCCAAAAGCTCAATAAACCCTGCTAAACTGCCCCTATCCTGGCCAGAGTACCTATGCGAATAAAATAAATTTGGCATACATTTTGTACAATATCCAGAAACCTCTATATTATTTTCCGGGACGCCTTTATCCAAAAACATTTGCTTTATAAGCAGCTTCAAATCGATATAATATTTCTCGCCACGCTTGGCGGTGAATAAATTGATATTATCAAACGCCGATTCAAATTCATGGTATACAGGCGGGTCTACTTCAAAACATTCTTGGCATAACGAAGGGCCGATGCCTATAAGGGTATCCTTTAATTCTGAATTATATTTAGCCTGCATTTCATCTAACGTATGGCTGCCAATTTTTAAAACGGTGCCCTTCCAGCCCGAATGGGAAATAGCAATAATTTTTTTTGCCGTATCTACAAAGAACAAGGGGGTACAATCAGCATAGAATGTAGTTAATACAATATCCGGCGTACCAGTCATAAGCCCATCAATATTTTTTATATCTGATTCAATAAAAAGGCCCTTGCCTTTATCTTTTTCTGTAGCGTGGTATATTTCTTTACCATGTACCTGGCCTGAAAAAACAACATTATTATAATTGAAGCCAACAGCTTTTGACAGCAATTTATAGTTAGTTAGCACATTATTAATGTCATCGCCACGGGTTGCCCCTAAGTTAAGGCTTTCGAAAGGGCCTTTAGAAACGCCGCCCACACGTGTCGAGAAGCAATGCCTAACGAAATTTAAATTATCAAAAAG
>JAITVM010000302.1 GCA_031285815.1 Clostridiales bacterium
GGATTTAAGATTACAAAGGGCGGGGGCAGACCGCCCTTCTCCAAAAGAAGTACATAATTGCCAAATCGTTTTACGCCGTATAACCGTTCGAAATTAAGGCCATTAGCAGAAAGTGGGGCGAAGGTTTAAATTTTGTTTTCAAAAACGCATAATGTATAGTTGCCGATGATATTTTGGCATATACTTTCTGGCTGTAATTATTTTTTTATTGATTTGCCCACAAAAGGCGTGTACATAAACAGGGCAAAGATGACGGAATAAGAGAACAAACAGGGTGCCCCAAATGATAAATGCCGGATAATGAAAGTAAGCTGCCAGGCTTACCACAATATGAATATACCCTAAAAGCTAACCACCACCTACAGTTCCTTGCGCCTCAGGCGAAAAATAATGAATACGCCCAACAATACCGTAATTATTATCACCACTATATTAAAAACATTTTTATAATCCCTTGCTTCCGCCTCAATTTCCGCTTCTTCTTCAAAATTAACCGTTCCTAGCCCTGCACGGCTTACCCCACTTTTTAATATTTCATCCTTATAGCTTACAATATCATATACCGGGGCTGATTTTTCAGGGCTGGCGCCGAAATCAAGGGTATAGCTTTCCCCCGCAACCCCATCAAACACTACATCGTCAGCATAATAGCGTACAACAATGCCTTTGGCTTCGATAGGCTTATCATCATTATTAACAATCTTAACTACGTAAGTATCCTCTTGTGGGATATGCCCGTCCAGGGCTAATGTTGTATCCGTATACGTTATATCATTAAATGTTAAATTGTAAATCTCTTTGCCAGAAATATTAGGTGCGGACGCTACCCGTTTAAATATACTGCCAGATTCAATCGTAATGTCAAATAACCGTAAATTTTTCAGCCCTTTAATATTTATAAACGTAGCCTTATCCTTTTCCTCTGTGCTGAATTCTGGATTAAGGCTTTCGATAAAATAAGCCGTTTCGTTTACGCTTAGGTTATATGACAAATGAACTGATTCAAAAGAAATTTGTTCTAAGTTGTTAGCAAGTTCAAACCGGTAATGGGTATATTTTTGTGGGGTGGCAAATTCAACCCTAAGTTTTGATACATCATCAATTGCGTATAGCTTATCGCTTTGAATAAAATCCCAATGCGTATTATCATAACTGCCATATACGCCTACCGTTTTCGCAAAGTTGCCGTTTGAGGTTGAAAACTCAATAGATGTTGCTGTTATATCCTTTTCGTATTCAATTTGCAGTTTATAGTCAAAATAGAAACTATCATCTTTTGTATAGGAATTTATTAACTCCATCAGGTAAGTATCCGAATCCTCACGCAGGCTTTGAGAGTTTGAGTTTATGAAATATGGCACAGCTTCGCCGTTAGAATCTTTTATTAGTATATCAGACAGGCCACTGTTCGCGTTGTTATAAATTTTGGGTGTAAGCCTTACTGCCACATAGCCGCTATTGCCGTTTAAGTTAATTGGTGCCGAATGGGCAAATACAGCCACGTTTAAAAATAATAATAGGAACAGCCCACTAACCAGTTTTTTACCCATCTGTTGCCCCGCCTTCTTTTAACTCCAGCCGTTTGCTGAAATATTGATACACGAAAGATATCGCGACTAATGTAGCACCAAGTGCAAAATATGAAAAGATTTTATATCCTTGGGTTAAACTGGATAAGTCAATCAGGAACAATTTTATTACTGACAGAATCGACAAACCCAACCCAAACCTTCTTATAAACGAATACCGTTTTTTAAAACCGAAAATTATCCAAACCAACGCGGCCAGTACATAAAGTATGCTGATTATAGCGCTGGAAAATGATAAATTGTAATGCCTAATTAAATTCTGTGTCAAAATTAGAATAAAATAAACGGAAATAATAAGCGGGTACCATTCGATACTTATTTTCCGGCCGGTTACGATAAGGAACATCAAATCGCGGACAGCAAACACAGAGAGGAGCCCTATGCAAATAAGTATTAGTGTCCCAATAAGCATAACCCCTATCGGTACCGATGATGAAAACCCAACCGGGCTATCCCAATTATTGAGTTCAAACAGCCATGCTGCCCCTAAAAAATAAAGGGCCATAGAAATAATTTTAGTGCCGGCATCAGCCAAAACCTTTATGCGGGGCAAGGTATAAGCAATTAAAAATGTAACAACAATACAAAGGGAAGTAGTCAAATAAACGATACTGTATAGCCCGCCCCTGTAATTGCCGTATAAAAACCCATGAAGCTTATTATAGATTATATAAATGGCAAAAAGCCAGATATTGACTAAAACTAAATACTTATAGTCCCTTTCAAACTGCCCCGACAATATTTTTTTGTACATAAGCGCCCAAAGGGTAACTATACTGCCAATGGTCATTGCAAGATATTTATATACAAAAAGCTCTGGCTGAACCTCCAACAATACATCAAAGCATAAAAACGAGGCTAGGCATAATACGCCTATGGCAAGGCCAACGCGTTTTAACAACCTGTCGTTATTTAAAGCCGCATATAAAATTATAGCTGTGCACTCAGCGAGCCACCCCAAAGATAGCCAAGCTTTTCCGAATTGAAGCGGTATTATAAGCACAACAAACGCCAGCCCTGTCAAATAAAACAAAGCTTTTGTGCTATCCTCCCCGGCAAATTTTTTCTCAATAAGCCTTCCAAGGAGCAGATAAACTATTGCAAATATTATCGCGAGGGCACCATCGAAATCATTAAGCTTCAATGTATAAAACAAGCCATACATAATCATGCTACTGGCTAATGTATTTACCACAAGCAGTACTATATCGGGCTGCCTGAATTTCCTTTTAGCAATATATGCCCCGTTAACCGGTATAAACGTGTAAATTAGGAACGCGAATAAAACGTATATTATCGCTGCCGCTTTTTCCGCTGCCAACGGCCTGTACCCAAAATTGTAGCATATATATATCGTTCCGGCTATATTTAAAACCATGCCTATAAATGAAGTAATATTCCATTTCTTACTGAACGACACCATAAGCGCAAGCAAATTTAATGTGACAAAATACACCATTGCGGCATAGATTATAGCATCTGCTGTGCCTATTGAATACATTGGCAAATATCCGCCTATAAGCGCAAATGCCAAAATAATCTGTGAATTGTAGCGCATTGACAGCAAAAATGACACAAAAGTTATTAATATGCAGAAGGATATAGCAGGGTACATGCTGAGAATTTGCAACCCGAAATAACTTGTCGCCACCGCCACATACAATACCCCAACCCCACCAGCTGTTATGCCAAGTGAAAACGTATTTGGCTTCTTCCTGTTCATAAGTTCGCCAGCAAACAGCATTGCCATGCCCAGCGTAAACATCATAATGCCCTTTAGGGTATCAGGTAGCCGGGCATACGTAAACCTTGTGGCTGTAATGGTTCCGATTATGATAAGGAATACCCCAATTATATTAAGAAGGTTAAGTCCGACAAGCCTTTCCAAGTTATTCTTTTTAGTAACCTCACGCAATTGCCCATCGGTAATTTGTTCGCTCTTAAGGGCGTCCAATTCTTCCTGCTCATCGGTAGAAAGAGCCATTGGCACCCGTGCGGCCTCTTCCTGCGCCTTTATTACCTTTTCGTTAACAATTTCAGATAGTTCATTGAGTTTGCCCTTTATCTCGCCCTTAGTATCTATTCTATGTTTCTGTAAATTTTCCACAATTAGGTTTATTCTTGCTTTTACATTGTTTTCTAGATTGGTAAGCCTATTTATTTCATTATCCATATTTGATTTAAAATATATATCGAGCTTTTGCGTAGCCGCATTTACGATTTTTACTTTCTCACTGTAAATTTGCTCAAACAAGGCGTTTTTTAGCGTTGCATTTTCGCCCGCAAGCGCTGTTATATTATTTTGTGCCTTATCGTAAGCTGCCTGCAATTTTTCCAGCTCAGTTTTTAATTCAGCATTTTCGCGCACAGTATCGGTATTGTTAATTAAGTTGTATTCAGCCTCTAACTGTACCAGGGTTTCCTTTTGTTTATTTATGATATCTTTCAGTTTTTCATTTGTCCCCATTATTCCACCTCATAGGTTGTGTATTTAACCGTTATATTTATAAGACGTTTTACCGGATAAAAACGCTATAAAGCCGCCAAGGCTTCCTGGTGTTTTAAACGCCCAAACCAGAAACAATTTTGTGGGGCGAAATGCCCCTTTGGCCCGGTTTCAAATCTTTTTGTTAATTTTCAGCAGGAATATATTATTTACTTAAGTTTAATACAAGCATGCATTTAAAACTATCTTTTAGGTATCATGTGGATATTTTAGCAGAATAATATAATAATATCAACGGTTCGACAAATTATTATCCTTCTACCGCATAATAAAGGGCTGGAAAGAAGTTTAATAAGGTTTAAATTTTTTCCAGCAGCTTTTTATAAGACAAATCAATACCAACCGCACCAATTGGTGCAGTGATTATAATTGCCAGAACTGCCACCGACAATATAATGCCTCCGGATTCAAAACCCATAGCAAGTGGTATGCCGCCAATAGCAGCCTGTACCGTTGCTTTTGGTAAATAAGAGATAGCGCAAAATATCCGCTCTTTTTTGTTCAGCTTAGTGTTCAAAAGGCATATAAAAACACCGGCCACCCGAAATATCAGGGCAGTAAAGATAAGGCATGCTGCCAGCATGCCGGCATTTCCTATATAATTTATATCGACTGCCGCGCCAACTAAAACAAACAAAATTAATTCTGCGCCAATCCACAACTTCGAAAACTTGCGGGAAAGCCGCCCCGCAAGGGCAGCATTCTTTTTTAAAGCTGTAGCGCCCAGCGCCATGGCGGCCAGCAAGCCGGATACCGGCACATAACTTTTAACTGCTGCCTCAAGGGCAACAAATAAAAATGATGCGCTAAGCATAAGCAAAATCTTAACCGTATCCCTCATATGTATTTTTTTGCAGAGCCATATAATGAATAGCCCACCTAAATTGCCTATAGCCAGCCCCAAAATGATTGAAACGGGTAATTTCAATAAACTTAAAAAATCAAACCCGCCCCCATGGCGCATCCCGATAAATGATGTAAAAAGGACCATAACAAAAATATCATCAACGGATGCCCCGGCCATGATTAACTGGGGGATACTTTTACCCTGGCCGTAACCGCTTTCAATCAATTTAAGCATACGCGGTATAACTACCGCCGGTGATACCGCTGCTAAAACAGCGCCCATAATAGCAGCATCCAAATAAGTTAAGCCGAGAAAAAACGGCGCAAAGAAAATAACTGCGGCTAATTCAAAAACAGCCGGGGTAAAACACATCAGGAAAGCAGGCCTGCCGACTTTTTTCAGGTTTTGCAGGTCAAGTGTAAGCCCGGCCCTGATCAAAATTATTATTAATGCCATCTGGCGCAAGTCTGCCGAACTAGTGATAATAACAGGGGCAATCAAGTTTAGCGAATACGGCCCAAGTAAAATGCCAGTGGCTATCATCCCAAGTAATGCGGGCATTTTCAACTTTTGTACGGCCCCGCCGAGGGCGGAACCTAATAATACAATTAATGCTAGGCTCAACAACATATATTTTCCTCCCAATATCCGCAAAAAAGCTGATGCCCCTGCGAATAGTAAATTCACAGAAGCCACCAGCTTAAAAAGCGGTTTGGAACAGAAAACCTGTCCTCAGGGAGTGCTTCATTCCCTATTATTTTTTTATTTTACCATACCATCAAGCTTTATTCAAATTTTGTTTCTAGGCACAGCCAGCTTATATATGGGTTTATAGTTTATCTTTGGGGGCTGCTTGGCAAATAAAAGGCCAAAGGCTGGGCCCCGCTTTGGTTTTCTGGGGCAATATAAGCCTTATTTTTATTAACATATATATAGGTACATCCTTTATGCCGGTATACATGAAACAAATCAGCCCATTTGTAGAAAACAGGCCCCCCGTCAATATTAGAAGCAGAAAACCCATCACTGCCTTCAGAAAAATTTAGCGAATATATTTTTCTTGGCGTTTCCAGCCCAAGCTTTTTTATCTGGATATTTATAGAGTTTATAAATTTATAAAGATATACAGCGGGCAGCCCAGCCCCGATTATAAAAAGCAATGCTGCAAGCAAAAGGGCCTGCTCAGATTTGCCACGTAGGATAATACATATTATTGCCGAAGCTGACATAATCGCAAAAAAAATTAATGGTGCCCGCCACATTTTTTTTACCACAAACCCATCAAACAAAGCGAATTTTTTAAAAATCCTGCCATCTATCACCACATCAATATTTAAAGGCATATTAAACACATCCAATTTAAAATTTCACGATACAGTTAAATTAATTTCATTCAGAAAATTCTGTAAGCTTCCCCGCAGAAATTTTATTTTATTATTAACTGGCTTGCTATTATTAAATAATATATCAATGAAATAGATTAATCAAATTAAAATATGTACAATTATCACATGCTTTTTTTATTTAGTTTGCTAGTTGACTAGTTACAGCGTAAAAGCTATATTTAAAATAGGATTTAAATTTATAAAGATGTAAAATATGATGAAAATTATAAAAGGAGAATTATTTATGAAAAAATTAATATCGTTAGCAATTGCAGCCGTTATGGTAGCTGGGCTTAGCGCATGCGGAAGCTCTGCCGGGACAACGCCGCCTGCCCCGGAAACATCGGAAGCTGCCCCAGCGGCGGAAGAACCTGCCGATACTGCTGCGGCAGAAAGCGAAGCAGCCCCAGCTGGCGATGCTTCAGCTGACCCACAAGTAACACTTGTATACGCCGAAGTTAACCCTGCGGACACAATAGTTGGCCAAACAGGTACATACTTTAAAGAAAAAGTCGAGGAGCTTAGCGGCGGTTCGGTAATTATCGATGTGCAAGCCAGTGGCGTCCTTGGTTCTGAAAATGACGTTTTGGATGGTATTTTAGGTGGCTCTACATCTATTGATATGTCCCGTATTTCTGCATTTGCGCTTACAAGCTATGGTGCCGAAAAATCAAAGCTCCTTTCACTGCCTTATACTTTCGTAAGCCGTGAACATTTTTGGAATTTCGCTAACAGCCCGCTTGCGGCAGAATTTTTAAATGAGCCACAAGAAATTGGCTTGCCTGTACGTGGCATATTCTATGGTGAAGAAGGCTTCCGCCATTTCTTTACTAACAAGCCGGTAAACACTATAGCAGACATTAGCGGCATGAAGCTCCGTGTTTCAAACGACCCAGTTATGAATGGTTTAGTTGAAGGTTTAGGCGCAAGCCCTACTGTAATATCTTTCAACGAGCTTTATTCTGCGTTAGATAGCAATGTTGTAGACGGCGCCGAGCAGCCAATCGCCAACTATAAATCAAATGCGTTCCAAGAAGTTGCGCCTAACCTTATCCTTGACGCCCATACACTTGGTGCTGTCCAGGTTGTTATAAGCGACAATGCTTGGGCAAAGCTTACTGAAAATCAACAAAACGCGATTTTAGAGGCCGGGAAATTAGCGCAAGAATACAATGCAGAAATTTCTGAAGAAGCTGAAAACGCAGTCCTTGAAGAACTTAGGGCTGGCGGGACAAATGTAGTTGACGTCCCAGACCTTACCCCATGGATTGAAGCCTGCAAGGCAGTTATTGATAACAATATCGTTGGCCTTGAAGACCTTTACCAACAATTAGTTGATTTGCAATAATATATTTTTTCACGGGGCGTACTTCTGGTATGCCCTGTGCTTTCTAAGCATATTTTTTTATAATTTTAAATGTGGGGCTAATTTTTAAAACTACTACAAATTTCTTCAGAAGGAGGGCCTTATGCCAAGTATTTTTGTAAAACTTGAAAAATTAAAACCGGTTTTTGACATGACAGATAAGGTCGTTATGCTTTTATGTAAGCTACTGCTTATTGCAGATATACTTATAACCAGTATGGCTGTTGCCGGCCGTTTTGTTTCATTTATACCTGA
>JAITVM010000054.1 GCA_031285815.1 Clostridiales bacterium
CCAGCATTTAACCCGAAAACCTCCATAGCAGCCAAAGTAAAATTTTTTATGCTAACCGGGTTTGTTTAGCGCATCACCAAGCCAAGCTGGATTTGCTATGGCCCTAATTGTTAATATAAATCATAATTACTAAAACTTAAGAATATTAATTATTAGACCATACTATAAATTAGGGGGTGTGCTATTTTGAAAGTTTTCTCAATAAAAAAAGAGACGATACTTATCATTGCGTATGTACTCGTCATCCTAATCGGCTTATTTAGAATTTATAGGGCTGAAGCAGTAACAACTTTTTATATGCCAGTATCAAAAAAAGTAGTCCTTATAGATTCTGGCCATGGTGGTTTTGACCCAGGCAAGGTAGGCATAGGGCATAACCTTGAAAAGGATATAAACCTACAAATAGCAAAGAAATTACAGGCATATTTAGAACAGGGAGGTTCTACAGTTTTAATGACTAGGGTAAATGATGAGGCCCTTGCATCAAAAAAAGCTGAAGACATGCGTGAACGGATAGCAATCGCAAATAATTACAAATCAGATATCCTCGTCAGTATCCATCAAAACTCATACCCAAGCGAAAATGTCCAAGGTGCACAAGTTTTTTATTTTGATAACCAGGAAAATTCAAAAAAACTGGCGCTCTATGTACAAGAAGAGATAAAAGCATTCGTCGACCCAGAGAATAGGCGCGAAGCAAAATCAAATTCTAACTATTACATGTTAAAAAAATCAAAAACCCCGGCTATCATCGTAGAATGCGGTTTCCTATCAAACCCGTCTGACACAAACAAATTAACAGATGACGAATACCAAGAGAAAATAGCTTGGGCTATATATAAAGGCATTATAAAATATTTTAATGAATAGTAGTGCAGCAATGCATTGGCCCATTGGCACCCAGCAAATTTTTATGGTAATTATTTATTAAATTACTGTTTACAAATAGGTTTTTTTGTTATAGGATTAGCCTGGAAGTGAAAATATTTGCAAGGTTAGGAGGTTTTGTCAATGAGCCATGACTGTTTTGAAGACGGCTGTGACGAATGCTCACATGGCGATGAAACAATAATAGTTACTTTAGAGGATGGCTCTGAAGTCGAATGCGATGTGCTTGGCGTCTTTGACGTCGAGGAAAAATCTTATATCGCGCTTATGCCAATCAATGAAGAAGATGTACTGATATATGTTTATAAAGAAAGCGGCCAGGACATAGAATTAGAACTAATAGAATCAGATGAAGAGTTTGAAAAAGTTTCTACTGTATTTGAGCAATTCTTTTTATCTGAAGAAGAAGAGTTTGACGAAGGCGATGATGAGGAAGAATACATTTACGAAGAAGATGACGATGAGGAATAAGCTTTCCGTAAGCTATGGTGTAACCATGGCTTTTTTATTTTTTATAAGGCACTATTTTATATAAAAATAGCCGGGTGGTCATCACCCACCCAGCTCTAATAATACTTTTCTAACCTGCCGGCGACATAATTTTCGTCAGATAAAATATCATGCTGGAACATTTTATACATCTCTTCAATGCCCCTAAAATAATAAGGGACACTATCATATATTTTATTACCTTTCCCTACAAATAAATCAAACCTGGACATATAATCAGATTGTTCAAATGCCTTGTCAATAAAATAATAAAACAGCGGCTTTTCCAAGCCTACAATATTCAACAAATAATTTCCCAGGAAATTCGAGCCTATAAGTTCATAACTTTCAATATTCAAACCATAATTAGAATATATGAAATATGGCGGCGAAACAATTTTCAATAACCCGTTATTGACTAACTTGCCCTCTTTTTCAACAAACCCCAATTCACGGTAAAATTTAAAATCACTGCCTAAGGTTGGAAGGTGGTCGCCAAAAAACAATATAATTGTATCTTCCTCAATATTTTCAAAATAGTCAATTATTTTTTTCAAGCCCTTATCGGCACTATTTAACCCAGTAATAAAGTTTTCACCTAAATTTTTTGATTCCTCTGAAATATCCCCATTTAAAATTTTTATATTATTATTTTCATATTTATCATTATAAGGCTGGTGGTTTTCCATTGATATGCCAAAAATAAAAATTGGCGAATTTTTATTTTCATATGTATTTATGACCTGGTCTGCAAAATAGCTATCTGATACATATGGCCCTGAGAATTCAGGTGCCTGCATATCCTCATAGCCTATAAATTTATCAAACCCTATTTTATCATAGTAAATATCCCTGTTATAAAAAGTTTTATAGTATGTATGGACCGCAGCTGTTTCATAGCCATTATGTTTAAATATATTTGGCAACGCATTAATTTCCTTATCAAGCCCCCAACCCTCTGGCATATGCCTGTCCAAAAGGCCGGTTAAAAATTCACCCTCTACTTTGTTTGTCCCCCCACCAAATGTTATTGAGCCAATATCCCCATTGCTGTATTCTTGTATATACTTTCGGAAATTTGGGGTTGGGTCTTCAGAAAGCTTAAGGTTTTCAATTTTTGTTATATCAAAAAAAGATTCACTTAAAATAACAATTACATTCGGCTTGCTATTTGTGCCGGCCCGGTTCGGGGTACCATTTTCCAGCCCAGAAACCGCACCTTCCAAATATAA
>JAITVM010000063.1 GCA_031285815.1 Clostridiales bacterium
TAATACTTTGAAAAGGGTTTTTTTATTTGGTACGTTTAAAGCAAGAGGGATAGTAATAAAAGAAATATTTTCAGGGGAATCCGATAAAACCGTAACAATGCTCCTTAAAGGCCACGGGAAGCTAAGCGCCCATTCGCGTGGGGCACGGAAACCAAATTCTAAATACCTAGCAGGTACGCAGATATTTGCGTACAGCGATTTTGTTTTGTTTACCAAAAATAATTTTTATTCTATAACACAAATTGATTTAATAGAAAGTTTTTTTAATTTGAGGTGTGGCTATGACCGGCTATGTGCATCCAATTATGCCGCCGAGGTAGCCGGCGCTGTTGTATTATATGGGATGCAGGCCGACAATATTTTGTTCTTGCTGTTAAAAACGCTTCAGTCATTAAATAATTGCCAAACTGATATAAAGCTAATTTTAAGCGCGTTTAATATAAAATTGATACAATTATTAGGCTATGCCCCAGATTTATCTTGCTGCACAAATTGTGGCGGGCCTGTTTCAGGAAGCTACTTAATGGCAAGCGAAGGCTTACTGTGCAGCAATTGTAGGGCCCTGCCCCACATTGAAATTTCTACAGCGTGTTTTAATACTATAAATTATATTTTATCAGCCGGCATTAAAAGCATATTTAATTTTGGGCTTGCCCCCGGTTATATATCCGAAGTTTTTAACCTTTCTGAAATATTTATTAAGTCGCATATCGATGTAAATATTATGAGCCGCAAGCTCTTTGCATTTTAAAAGGGGCCGTATCAAATTTTGATACGCCCCTTTGTTTTAATTATTTTTAGTACTGCATTTTGAAATAGCAACAATATCCGAAATAAATACAGCCCCTGTTTCTTCATATAGCTCCCTCTTTGCTGCTTCTAAAGGGGTTTCACCGGCTTCAATGTGCCCGCCTGGATTTTCCCAAACCCTTTTTTTATGCTTGCAAAATATCCACTTCCCCTTATAGCATGCCATGATACACACCCAAAAATAATCCCCAAGCGTGTTAAAAGGGTGTACCTTAAACTCCATATTTTCCTCCGGAAATATAAATTATCCACAAAAAATAAAAAAGCAATTTATTGTTTTAGCCGGATACTGGCCATATATTCAAAATTCTCTAAATCATCAGGCTTTTCGAAAAAAATACTACATTGGGCCCCATCCTGTTTTAGCGCTAATTCTAAATGGCATAATGCTATACCCATATCAACCTGGTTCATTTTATTATAAATTAGTTTTTTGGGCATACTGAGCTTAACCCGGTACAGCGAAAAAGCGCCTTCCCCCTCTACAATAAACCATGGCTGCGAGTTTGTTGACGATGGCGCAAGCCTAACCGCTTCTAATGCTTTATGTGAAGAGTAGCTGATATCCGATAAATTCTTGCGTTTAAATTCCTGCGGCCCATTGCGGTGGCAATTACCTTTCGGTTCACCAAAGGCTAAACACATCACATATTCCAAACCGCCATCAGATTTTAGCCTGCTTACCGGCTTGGCCATACCCAGCCAGCACGCCCCAATATTTTTAGAAGATAGGTAAAGGTCGATAAATTGCAGCAAATAGCCGCATTTCAATAAATAATTATCCGATGGTTTAGCATAAATTGCAAAATAATGTGGCGCATTTATACCCATAGTACTTTTTATTTCCTCACCGGCCAATATTTTAAATTTATATTCTAACCCCTCTATAGAACCCAAAGAATTAGAAAACTCCAGTAACCCGCCAATAAAGCCCCCGCTTAACTCATTAGGGCTATACTGCCTTACAGATTTGCGTTTGAAAATATAAGGATACAGGCTAACCATTAAAAAAACCCCCTAGTATATTCTTTTATATTCTTTATATTTTTCCCCTTAAGTTCATTAATGTTATTGTTACGGTCCCATCAGCGTTATGTTTAAATAAAACGCTGCCATCCTCTGTAATTTCTGCGGGGAATTTTATTTCGATCCCATTGTCCGCTTTAAATTTCTGTACACCAAAATGTTTGCGCGTAAACTCCTCGCCTAAATCCAAGTCCTCTTTAATGCCGCCCTCGCGTATAAGCTTAATATACTCTTCTTTAACACCAGGCGCCTCTGCAAACGCCCTATGCGCAACATTTTCCATGCGCACAATGCCTTCGCCCTCCTCTGCCTCTTCGATAATTGCATTATTTACCTGCGCCAAATTGTCAACATGCTGGTTAAAAAACTTCGAGTTAATTTTTTTATTGACGCTTTCAATTACCTTAACAGATTCTTGCTTAGAAAGCTCGGTGTTGCAGTCCAAAACATAATTAGAAAAATAAAAGCCCATTTCGCCGCTGACCAAATGTTTTTTCTCTACCAATTTTACTACCATTACATTTAACGGGATTAAACAAGCCTCTTCTACTTTGTTGCCGCCCGTTGCAGGGAGTACGGAATGGTATTTTATAATCTGGTTGTCTATTTCTGTGCCGCTAATATCAATTTTATGCGTATAGCATTCATTATAGTTCAATTTAAAAACCCCGATATATGGTATCTCATTAGTGCTAAAGCTTACAATCAGGATATCCGCCGGCGCTATATCAGGGTTATTTATAATAACTTCAGCCATTTTTTCTGTGATTTTAACGGACAGGGGCATAAAATAAAGCCCCCTATTTTTAAAGCTACAGATATCTGCGTAAAATTCTGAGTCTGGGCTAAAGGTTGCATTTTTTACTGCCGCGCCGTTTAAAAGTTTTTTAATATGCTTGCATATAAAATCATAACAGGCTTCGCTTTCATAATCCAGCTCCTGGCCTGACAAATAGATTTTACCTGTTGTATTATCAATGATATGTAGAACTGCGTTATGTATATTAATGCTCATTTGTACTCTCCTCTATTGCTTAAATTTTGTTAGTATTATATCATTAATATTTTTATTCTTCAATCAATACAAAGCCTTTTTTAGCTTTAACCCATTAATGTGCTGCTGTGCATAAAAATAACGCTTAAATTTTTTTAGCTAATTGTGATTTTTTTATTTAAATTTGTTTCCCCACAAAACACAAATGTAAATTAATTGTGGAATTGTTTCTAATTTTATAGTATTATATATGAACATGAATTAGGATTTTTACATTACCTGATTATTGCACCAGAATAAGCGCGCTGAAGCTCCGCACTTTTCTGGCGCAACTGTAGTAATGTAAAAATTTTAGAAAAAAATTATTGCGGAGGGTTTTTAATGGAGAGAGTTTACAATTTTTCTGCGGGGCCGACTGGCCTTCCCTTGGAAGTTTTAGAAAAAGCTCAAAAAGAATTAGTTGTTTATGGTGCCTCTGGGATGTCTGTTATGGAGATGAGCCACCGTTCAAAAATGTACGAAGAAATTTATAGCGGTGCAGAGTGCTTAATCCGTGAGCTTATGGCCATACCTGAAAATTATAAGGTTTTGTTTTTGCAAGGCGGCGCTTCAACCCAGTTCGCCATGGTGCCATTAAATTTGTTTAAAAACAAAAAAGCTGATTACGTTGTAACTGGCCAGTTCGCCAAAAAAGCTATGCAGGAAGCCAAAAAATTTGGCACGGTTAATATAGTTGCAAGCTCAGAAGACAAAACATATAATTACATCCCTGAATTAGACCCGTCTAAATTCGATAAGGATGCAGATTATTTTCATATAACGCTAAATAATACAATTTTTGGGACAAGGTACAGGAAACTCCCTAATACAGGCTCTGTGCCCCTTGTTACAGACATGAGCTCCAACATACTTTCAGAAGTTTCAGAAACAACAGACGTTTCTAAATACGGGCTGATTTATGCCGGGGCACAAAAAAATATAGGGCCTGCCGGCGTTACTTTAGTTATTATCCGGGACGATTTAATTACTGAGCCGCTGGATTTTTGCCCAACAATGCTTAGCTACAAGGTCCAGGCAGAAAACGGCTCCATGTATAACACGCCGCCGACATACGGCATTTATATTGCCAAGCTTGTTTTCGAATGGTTAAAGGGCCTTGGCGGGGTTAGCGCAATTCAAAAAATAAACGAAGAAAAAGCCGCAATGCTATATGATTATTTAGACAACTCAAACCTTTTTAAAGCCACTGTTACCGGTGATGCCCGGTCAATTATGAACGTTACGTTCGTTACCGGCAACCCAGATTTGGACAAGAAATTTGTTAAAGAAGCAGAATCTAATGGCATCGTTAATATAAAAGGCCATAGGTCGGTAGGCGGCATGCGCGCAAGTATTTATAACCCAATGCCATTAGGCGGCATCAAGGCTTTGGTCAGCTTTATGAAAAAATTTGAGGTAGAAAATAAATAAGGGGGTTTTTCCGTGGCAGAGATATTAGCGCTAAATAAAATTTCAAATATCGGCACAGATTTATTAGACAAATCAGAATATTCTTTAGTAACCGAACTTAACAAGCCAGACGCAATCATATTAAGGTCATACAATATGCACGACATGGAGCTGCCCGAGTCACTTAAATGTGTGGCCCGCGCCGGGGCAGGCGTTAATAATATACCTATAGGCAAGTGCTCTGAAAAAGGCATCGTTGTCTTTAATACGCCGGGCGCCAACGCAAATGCTGTTAAGGAGTTGGTGCTTGCCGGGCTACTGATGTCCTCCAGAAAAATATATGAAGGCATAAAATGGTCCAACACCCTAACCTCGGACGTAGCTAAAACAGTCGAGAAGGGCAAATCTAATTTTGGCGGCCACGAACTTGCCGGTAAAACAATAGGCATAGTCGGTTTAGGCGCTATTGGCGTTTTGGTTGCTGATATTTGCCTGGCCCTTGGCATGAATGTAATAGGCCATGACCCGATGCTTTCTGTAGGCAGTGCATGGAAAATTTCGCCCCTTGTCAAAAGGGCAAAAAATATTGACACGCTTTATGCTGAAAGTGATTTTATAACGCTGCACATACCATATATGGATTCTACCAAAAATATTATTAACGCAGGTATCTTTGGTAAGCTTAAAGACGGGGTTAAATTATTAAACTTTTCCCGTGGGGAATTAGTTAATAATGAAGATTTAAAAACCGGCTTAGAATCCAAAAAAATAGCTTATTATATTACCGATTTCCCTTGTGAGGCATTATTAAATGTAGAAAATGTAATTACTATACCGCATCTTGGCGCATCTACAGAAGAGGCTGAGGACAACTGCGCCGTTATGGCCATCCGGCAGATGGTTGACTTTTTAGAAGAAGGCTCTATCCATAATTCTGTAAACTTCCCAAATTGCCAAATGCCACGCACTACCCAAACGCGCATCTGCGTATTCCACAAAAATATCCCGGATGTTATTGGTTCGGTTACAAAAATTATTTCTTCTAAAAAAATAAATATAGAGAATATGCTCAACAAATCAAAAGGCGACTATGCATATACTATTTTAGACGTAAGCGAAGAAGGCCTTAATGGTATTGTTGCCCAGCTAAATTCTTTAGATGCCGTTATTAAAGTACGCGTTATCCAATAGCCATCAATAAAAACCGCACATACCTGTGCGGTTTTTAGGTATATATAGCAAACGGAGGTTTATATGATAATAAAGCCATTTAAAGCAATACGGCCAAGAAAAGGGCTGGCCGAAAAAATAGCAGCCCTGCCTTACGACGTAATGAGCAGCAGCGAAGCCAGGGAAATAGCCAAAAACAACCCCTACTCTTTTCTCCATATCGATAAAGCTGAGATCGATTTAGATGAATCCATAGATATTTATGACGCGGCTGTTTATAAAAAAGCTAAAAGCAACCTGGAAAAATTTATTGCCGATGGCAGCTTAATTTCTGACCCTGAAGAATATTTTTATATCTATAGGCTGGGAATGGATGGCCGGAGCCAAACCGGCCTTGCCGTTTGTACAAGCGTAGACGAATATATAAACGGTAAGATAAAAAAGCATGAGCATACGCGGGAAGATAAAGAGCTTGACCGGATAAACCATGTTGATATTTGCGACGCCAATACCGGCCCGATCTTTTTAGCTTATAAGGCCGAGGGGGGTATTTCTGCGCTTATAAATAATTACGCAGGCACCCACGAAAAAGAATATTCATTTGTTTCTGATGACGGGGTTTCACACGAAGTGTGGGTTATAAATGACAGTGCTGCAATAAATGAACTAACCGGCCTTTTTAAAGCTGTGCCAAACTTTTATATCGCAGACGGGCACCACCGGAACGCCTCCGCCGTCAAGGTTGCTTTAAAGCGCCGCAGCAATAGCTGCCCAGGCAATGAATATAATTATTATTTATCGGTTTTGTTTCCTGATAACGAGCTTTATATTATGGATTATAATAGGGCAATTAAAGATTTAAACGGGCTTACTGAAGAAGGGTTTATACATAAAGTTAAGGCCAGCTTTTTTGTTGAGCCAGCCGCCGGCCAGTATAAACCAGAAAAGCCACATACTTTTGGCATGTTCCTAAACCAAAAATGGTATAAGCTTACCGCTAAGGAAAATATTATACCCACCGGTTCGGTTTCCGGCTTAGATGTTTCTATTTTACAAGATAATTTGCTGGGGCCAATACTTGGCATAGATGACCCCAGGTCAAGCAAGCGGGCTGACTTTATTGGGGGCCGGCGGGGCCTTGGCGAATTGGAGCGCCGCGTTAATAATGGCGAAATGGCCGTGGCGTTTTCCATGTACCCTACCAGCATTAAGGAGCTTTTTGATATCGCGGATGCCGGCGAAATCATGCCGCCTAAATCAACATGGTTTGAACCTAAACTACGTTCAGGCCTATTTATCCATAAGTTATCATAATATTTATTGAATACGGATTTTTACAAAAATTTCAATATTGAAATAGCTTTTTTCCGCTTAGTTTAATTTTATTAAAAGAATATTTTTCGTTGATACTCCACATAATAATTAATGAGGGTTTATTAAAATTCTCAATTAGGTTTTTTATAGATTTTAGGTTTCTGAATTTCTAAAAAAATCGAACCAATAGCCGTTAAAAGGCAAATTGCCCCGAACACAAAATATTTTTATGGGGCATGGTTTAACCGTACATGGTTTTAATTCAAAACGCATAAAAAAATATTAGGCGCATTGAATTAAAATATTTCTGTTTTTGTGGATAACCCACATTTATGATTAGGAGGGGTCAACCTTGAATAAAATAGTTACTGGCATGTTGGCAGGCGGAGTTATCGGTGCCATTGGCGCATCCTGCTTGGTTATGGATAAGCATTCCCGCCAAATGGCAATCAAAGATGGCAAAAAATTAATGAGGCATAGCAAAGATGTATTTAGAAGCATGTCCGATATGTTTTAGTTTCATGATTGAATTAGCCCCCAATAAATGGGGGCTTTTTTATTTAAACCAGTTAAGCATGAAGCGGGTTTTTCTGATAAGAGAAATAAGCAATTGAATCAAAACGCAAACCACAAACAGCAAGGAGGCGAGTCCAATGGCCGGAGCAAAGAAACAATCATACAACCTGAACGCCCACAGCCGGGATATATGACGCCTGCGGCTTAAAAGAGCAGTTCGTAAACAATATGTATAAAAACGGAAACCGCCTTTTCGCTCACAAAACGAATGACGGGCGCGAGTATTATGTTCTCGCGATGGATGTGCGTTTTGGCGATATGCGTTCTTATAGAAACTGTTAATGTATCACCTGCTTAAGCCCGTAAGGGCATGACATAGCAAGTTTATATCTTAATTAGGGGGGCTTTATCATGAAAAGCAGCAAATTTAAGAAAACCCTTGCGATGCTGTTAATGGTGTGCCTTGTGTTTGACGCAATGCCGATGACGATTTTCGCGGAGGATGCGCCCTTTGTAAGCGGCGTGGAAATTATAGAAGAAGACGGCGGAAGGCGCCGTGCTGCCGGTTATCTTCGCGCTGGTGGAAGGCGGGGGAACGGCGGGAGTGTCCGAAGTAGATTATGAGCTTGATCTTGAAAACCTGCCGCTGGAAACCGATGAAACCGACAGGTTTGATATCGATAAAGCTAGGGGAATCATTACGGTAAACGGCTCTGAGGCCATCAATATAAGGGGCGCGGGTACGGCGATTATCACCGCGTCGCAGGCGGGCGACGGTACCTATGCCCCTGCGCCCAATGCGCGAAAAACACTTCTGGTAGTCGATAAACTCGCTCCGCCGACGCTTCAGCTTGTGAGCGCGCACCGTCGTCCGACACTGAGGCGGAAATCAGAATAATGGCTTCCAAGCCCTGCGCCGTGTACGCTGTCATAACGGACGCCGACCCCGATGAAGCTGCCCCGACAGCCGAACAGATAAAAAATACCGGATTTGGCGCGGGTCAAATCTCAAAGGCCGAAGTAGCAGCCACTATCACCCTGACGGAACAGAGCCCCGGCGCAAAGAATGCCTACCTTATGGTTGAGGATACCGAGGGCCTGCAGAGCGAGCCGCTAAAAATAGAGTTGACGGCGTTTGATCCGAAGAATATTGTCAAGGTGTTTTATGTCCGATGGGCAGGGAATTTCTAAAATGTGCTCTGCGAACGGTTAAAGGTCAATATCGGTATGGGTAGGCATAAATGCCTTGCCGCCCTCAATCTGCGGTGATTAGCATAACAAAAAGCCCATAACAACGGCGGTTATAGGCTATCAAAAATCGATAAATGCTTACTCTTGCCGTTACGGTTTTCGTTGTTTTGGGCGGGTGATGGTGGTATATTGTCATTGTGCAACAGTATAGGCGAGAGGATAGATTAGAATGATTATCGAAACTGATAGATTATCCCTGATTCCATTAACCGCACAACAATTAAGACAGTGGACAGGGGATATTCTGTCTTTGGAAAAAGAATTGGATTGCCGTTATTGTGCCGAGCCAATGGACGGTACATTTTTGGACATTGTAAAAGGGCAAATTACAAAAACCGAAAGTGATAATCTCAATTACCTGTATCATACCTTTTGGGTTTTAATTCGCAAAACAGATAGGGTTGTCGTTGGGTCTGCTGATTTCAAGGATATTCCAAATAAAAATGGCGAAGTGGAAATAGGCTATGGATTAGGAAAGGATTATGAACATAACGGCTACATGACAGAAGCGGTACAAGCCATGTGCAACTGGGCAATAGCGCAAAACGGCGTTTCTCATGTAATCGCGGAAACCGATGTTGACAATCCACAATCACAAAATGTTTTGAAGCGGTGCGGGTTTGTTCAGTACAAAGAAGATAAAACGGTATGGTGGCGATTGTAAAAACATACTTGGTTCTTCGCTTGTACCTCGATATACCTTATCCATCTTGTTCCCTGTTTGAGGTCGCGGGTGCGGGGCGCGTAGCCCCGTAAAGCCTAACGATACCCGCGCGATAGTGTAGCCGTTTTTGCCGTTATAATGAGCAGACGAAAAGCGGGGAACAGAATTGTTTTTTATCCTGTTCCCCGCTGTCGGCGACACATGGCGAACGGCAAAAATCCCGATTGTCAAGGCATGGGGTGGAGATTTTTTCGCCGCTCTTGGTACTGTAACGAGTTCGACGTGTTGACAAACCCCTTATCTAAGTAGCCAAAACGATAAAATTAAAATAGCCAGAATGTTATACAATGGATATAAAATAGTAAAATATGTATAAACCGATAT
>JAITVM010000042.1 GCA_031285815.1 Clostridiales bacterium
GGTTCCCCTTCATATATATATCCACATATTTTACAGATATAACCTACTTTTTTATCTTTTTGTGGCTTTGGTTTGGGTTTAATATGGTCAAAATAATATTGGTAGGTAAGGCTTTTTTCATCAGATAGTTTAAAAGCCTCCGTTATATCAGCCACAAAAAGCGTATGTGTACCATAATCATAAGACTGTATTACATTTGCTGAAATAACACTGTTAGTATGCTGTGTCAAATAAGCTACGCCATTAGCCGCCCGCCCGGCTATAGAAATGCCGGGGAATTTATCGGTATCCCTGCCGCTTTGAAAACCAAAGTGTTCAAATATTTTAAATTCTGCCTGCTCAGTTAAAATAGAAACATTAAATACGCCGGTTTTTATAATCATATCGTGGGTATAATTAGCTTTATTAACAGCAATTGTTATACGTAACGGGGATTGTGTGATTTGCGTTACTGTATTAATGATACAGCCGTTATCTTTATCCCCGTCTTTGGCTGTTAACACAAATAAACCGTAAGACAAATTAAATAAAGAGCTTTGGTCAATTTTATTTTCAGGCTTTGTATTAGAACTAGTTGAAACATTTTTAACTGGGCCTTGTAGCGATAGGGCTATAGCACTGGCTACTTCTTCAATTTCATTAAGCTGGTTTTCTTTGACGCTGGATTTTATACTTATTTTTTTATCTAAGAAGCTAATATTTTTACAAAGCCCTAATTTTTCTTGAATTAATTTTCCGCTTGTTGCGGCCCAAGAACCATTTTCAATTATTGCAATTGTACGGTTTTGAATATTGTGGGCAGCCAGGTCATATATTAGCGACTCCATAGTAACAAATATCCCGGCGTTATAGGTTGTGGATGCAAATACCAAATGGCTCCATTTAAAAGCTGCGGAAACGATATCAGAAGCAGGGTAAACGGAAACATCGAACATTACCGTTTTAATGCCTTTGTCGCGCAACCGGCATGCAAGTGCCTCCGCGGCATTTTCTGTGTTGCCATAAACTGAGGCATAGGCAATCATAACACCATATTCTTCCGGTTCGTACCTGCCCCAAAGGTTATATTTGCTGATTATATCATCTAAATGTTTTCTCCAGACAAAACCATGCAGCGGGCAAATCATTTCTATTTTTAGGTTTGAAAGCTTGCTTAAAAGCGTTTGTACTTGTTGGCCGTATTTCCCCACAATATTTGCATAATAGCGGCGGGTTTCATCTAAGTAGTCCCGCATAAAATCCACTTCGTCTGCAAATATTGCGCCGTTAAGTGCACCAAAACAACCGAATGCATCGGCAGAAAATAGGGTATTGGTAGATTCGTCATAAGTAACCATTACCTCTGGCCAATGGACCATTGGGGCCATTAAGAATTTGAGGCTATGCTTGCCTGTATTTAAAGTATCGCCTTCAGCTACCAAATGGATGCGGCCTTCAAAATCATAATTAAAAAATTGCCCCATCATATCTAAGGTTTTCTTGTTGCAAACAACTTTCGCGTCTGGGTGGGATTTTAACATATCTATTAAAGCTGCTGAATGGTCCGGTTCCATATGTTGGACTACAATATAATCAAGCGGCTTGCCATTTAAAATGTAGGATACATTTTCTGAGAACCTGTGTGAAACTGCCTTATCAACTGTATCAACTAAAACCGCCTTTTCATCCATTAAAAGGTATGAATTATATGATACCCCATCGGGTACAGAATAAACACCTTCAAATAAGGAAAGCCTACGGTCGTTTGCGCCTACCCAAATTAAATCTTTAGTAATTTCTTTTATGCAGTGCATTTATCTTCCTCCAGGTTTATTATTTCTACTTGGATGAATATTATATGGTTAAAATGCCGTTTTGTCTATATTTATTGTAAAATCAATTTCCAAAATATTTTAAATTTATTTATGGATAAAAAAAGGGCAGCCTTACTTTTGTTTATTAGCAAGGGTGCCCAGGTTTTTACCAACTGCTGGTCATATTATATGCGTCCATAAGGGCTTCTTGGTGCCAATTTGTAAAACTGTAATTTCCGTTATGTGCAGAGCTGCCTTTAAAATGTATGCAAACCTGCCCGTCCATGTTATTGCCGCTATTTACGCCCCCGCCGTGCGGCATCCCGTTTATGGATGCGGCCATGGTGTGGCCATTAATTAATACTAAAACCGGGCGGGGGTCCCATTTCCAGACGCCGCCATAAGTCGATTTCATAATAGCGGTATCATTTGCCGTAACGGGTTCAACATCGGCATGGCTTCCGTTTGAAAAAGACCTGACATAATATGTTTCACCGGTATATATATCATAAACTTCGGCATCTTGGCCGATTGCAAAAATATTTTTAGCCTGGGCCCATGGCGTTAATTCAACGCCTGTATAGGCAGTATCCGGTTCATCTTCTGATACGGCGTAAATAAATTCTGATTTAACATAGCCTTCATAATCACTGAATTTAACTTTAGACCAGCCGTCAATTTCCCCAAGGGTTTCTATTTTGCGCCCCTTTTTAATGAGTATAATTTTATCGCTTTCTGTTGTAGGGCCTGTCCTTAAGTTTAGGTTTGTATTAGTTTTAGCAAACCCGGGGGAGCTTGTGTCGAGTTCACCGGCGGGGACAGCATGGATAAATTCTGATTTAACATAACCGGTTTTGCCATCGGCTTGAATTTTTGTCCAACCGCCTTCACTACCGAGGGTTTCTATTTTCTGGCCCTTTTTTAAAATTTCCAGTATTTTAGATTCAGTAGTCGGAAGCTCCCTTAAGTTAAGCTTAATATCAGCTTTAGCATAAGTGGAAGCAAAAGATATTTTTGGCGTATTGAGCCAACAAATTAACGCAATAAAAGTTGTAAGAAATATTTTTCTGCCATAAATCAATTCAAAGCCCCCCAGATGTAAAAATATTAATTAATCCTTAATAAATTATTAATATTTTATTAAAAAACAAAAAAATTGTCAATAGGTTTGCATCAAATCTATTTAAGAAGGGCGTTTTAAAATATGAATGGATGTTTAATAAATTAGTTGTTTTTTGTTTGTGCGGGTGGCCGGAAGGGTACAGGTGATTGACATTTAAAAAAAATGGCTGTATAATATTTTCCTATAGCAAATATAGGTTATATCTATGCGGGTGTGATTCAATGGTAGAATGTCAGCCTTCCAAGCTGAAAGCGAGGGTTCGATTCCCTTCACCCGCTTTTTTATCCCCAAAATTTTTGGAATTTTGGGGATATTTTTTTGCTGTTTTTTGTTAAAGATATTTTTGGTATTTACGATATATTAATTAACCGAGCTAATTCGTGTTAACAAAAAGGGGGGAAAGTATGTCTTTATTACGTGGCCTTAGTGTAGCCGCGTTTGTAGCCCTGTTTAGTTTTTCGGATGTGTATGCTTCGGATAATGTGGCTATAAACAAATATTATAGTAAAGAAATTGACCTGGTTGTAAATGATACAATGCTTAAGAACTTACCGATGAATCCTCTGTTTTATGAAAATTATTTGCTGGTCCCATCAAGGGAGGTTTTTGTGCCTCTCGGAGCGTATGTTGAGTATGAAAAAAATGATAAGAAAGTATTTATTTTATACAATGAGAAATTATTGACGCTTCAAGTAAATAATAAATTTGCAATGGTTGGCGGGGAAATCATAGAACTCGATATCCCGCCGAAAATAATTGCTAATAAACTGATGATCCCTTTACGGTCAGTGTCAGAAAATTTAGGGTTGGAGGTGGTTTGGGACTCAAAGCATAATGCCGCATATGTTAATGAGGTATCAAATGGGTTGGGGCCTGCAGTACTTTCGGCGGAGGTCGGCGATATAGATGGTGCCAGTGAAATTGATGATGGGCCAACTGTAGACGAGCCTTTTGAAGATATAAGCACTACAATAAATGATATCAAAATACCTAATAAAGACGAAAAAAATCAGTTTATAATAGGGTTTTCTGGCCCTATTGGGCGGTTCGAAAAAGATTTTATAAAAGATAACCGTTTGATATTAGACTTTTATGGCACAAATTATTCGGTGGGCAATACATATAATAACCTTGATAATGAGGCAGTTAAAGAAATCCGTATAGGAAAAGACACATCAGATGGAATTACAAAAACAAGGATAGTTTTTGAACTTAACAAGTCAATAGAGTACTCATCTACTATTTCTGAAGATAAGAGATACGTTTTCGTAGACTTTTCAATACTAAAGGAAACAGCTAACCAAAATACAATCCCAACAAATGAACAAAATGAAATCAGCTTTAACAATGCCACGCTTTCTATAAGTAAAAATGGGCAAGGCATAGATATTAAAGACATAATAGAATTTGATGATTACAATAACAAAAAATATTCATTTGTATTTCCGGAAGGGTTTAGCATTAGCTATAATAATTCCAGGCTTAACGTTGGCGATTCAAAAGTTGATTATTTTGAATTTTCAACAGTTAATGGGCTATGTGCGGCAACCCTTTATGAAAAGCAAATCCTGTCGCCGGTTATATCAGAGGACCAGGAGAATATTTACATAACCTTGGTTCAGCCAAAGGAACGCTACAATAAAATTGTTATCATTGACCCTGGGCACGGTGGGCATGACCCCGGTGCACAAGGGTTTGGGAGAGATGAAAAAGATATTATTTTTAGCATAGCCAATAAGGTGGGCGAGCTGTTTAAAGACGTACCGGATATAAAAATATATTTGACCAGGACAGAGGATATTTTTATAACACGTCCGGATAGGGTAGCTTTTGCCAACGAATTGGGCGACCTGTTTATATCGGTCCACGCAAACGCCAGTACAAACCAGGCGGCAAAAGGGATTGAAACCTATTATTACAATAATGGGATTGTTAATAGCTTAGGTGTCAGTAGCAAAAAAATTGCTGAGATTGCGCAAAAAAATATATTACGCGCAACTAATGGCGTTGACAGGAAGGTTAAGACAGAAGCATTTGATGTAATAAAGTTTACAAATATCCCGGCTATTTTGATGGAGGTTGGTTTTATTTCTAACGAGGCAGAATCAAACCTTATTGCGTCTGACAGCTATCAACAATTGGTTGCGGAATCAATAAAGGAAACAATATATGACTCTTTTGAAATATATACCCCAAAAAGGTAGGGGCAATAACTTATTTAACTAATCCAAGAACAAAGCGCCATGGAAGCTAAAATGCTTATGGCGCTTTGTTTTTTTATAGCAAGTTATAATATAGGGTATTCACCATTGAAGCACGCTTTACAAAAACTTTTTTTTACATTTGGCGCAATTTTTTCTAAATTATCAAGGCTTAAGTAGGCTAGGCTATCCGCTTTTATCAGTTCCCGTGTTTCATCAATAGTATATGAATTAGCAACAAGGTCTTTTTTTGAGGGTATGTCTGTACCATAAAAACATGGGTTAATAAATGGTGGGGAGGATATTTTAACATGGACCTCTTCAGCGCCTGCTTCACGCAACAGATTGACAATATGTTTACAGGTTGTCCCGCGGACGATAGAATCGTCAATCATAATGACACGTTTCCCGCGTACATATTCTTTTAATGGGTTTAGTTTTAGGCGCACTGCTTTTTCGCGCTGGCCTTGTGTAGATTTTATAAAGGTGCGGGCAATATAACGGTTTTTCAGAAAACCCTCGGCGTATGGGATATTGGATTCTTCAGAGAAGCCAATGGCGGCGGGGATGCCGGAGTCCGGCACGCCGATTACAATATCGCCATTTACAAAGGATTCTTTTGCAAGGATGCGCCCGGCGATTTTTCTGCTCTCATAAACAAATTGGTTTTCAATCATGCTATCCGGGCGTGCAAAATATATGTATTCAAATATGCATAAATTATGGCTGGATTTCCCTGTATAGTGAAGTGAACTCATTTTACCGCAATAGGCAACAACAACTTCGCCGGGTTCAACATCCCTTAAAAATTTTGCGCCTATAGCATCAAAAGCGCAGCTTTCAGACGCAAAAACAATATCATTGCCGCGTGTGCCAATGCAAAGTGGTTTTAGCCCCCAAGGGTCCCGGGCGGCAATTATTTTTTGCGGGCTCATGATGACAAGCGAATAGGCGCCCTTTAATTTATGCATAGACAATTCGACGGCCTCTTCAATGCTTTTTGAATTAATACGCTCCCTGGCAATTGTATATGCTATTATTTCTGTATCGGATGTAGTTTGATAAATGGCGCCGGTGCGCTCATATTCTTTACGTAACAAATCGGCGTTAATAATATTTCCGTTATGCGAAATAGCTAAGCTCCCTTTTATATAATTTAATACAAGGGGCTGTGCATTTTGAGAGGAAGGGGTTTTATCTGCAGAGTACCTAACATGCCCAATGGCCATGTCGCCCACGAGCCTATCTAAAATCTCTTCGTTAAAGGTATCGTCAACAAGCCCTAATGATTTGTGGTATGACAAATTACGGTCCATATTAACCGCAATGCCACATGCTTCTTGCCCACGGTGCTGTAAAGCCATGAGTGCGTAATAAGAAGCGTAAGAACATTTTGTTTTATCAAGGCCCCTATCTACACTGTAAATCCCAAAAATGCCGCATTCTTCTTTAAGCCCATCCAATTTTATTAACCCCCAGTTCACTTGTTCTTTTTAGCCGGGCCGAAATCAAATTTCAAGTTGTTAGGTTTTATAATATACCAAGCTAATATGGAATAGTATAAAGCTAAAAAAAGGCTTGTGCAATAGTTTTTTCTTATGGGTTGCTTTTGAGGCCCAGCTTTAGATAAGAAAAAAATTTTACAAATTTTTTTGTAGTGTGTAATGCCCGGTTTGGCTAAACAAGAAAAAAATTTTACAAATTTTTTTGTAGTGTGCAATGCCCGGTTTGGCTAAACAAGAAAAAAATTTTACAAATTTTTTTGTAGTATGTAATGCCCGGTTTGGCTAAACAAGAAAAAAATTTTACAAATTTTTTTGTTAGTGTATAATATTAGATATATATTTTTTTCTATAATATTTTGTCCTTTTAGAATTGGGGTATTGTTTTGAGGAGCGAACTAATTAATATAAGGGGCCTAAAGAAGGTCGGCATTATGGGTGGGACTTTTGACCCTATACATAATGGGCATTTATTGGCGGCAGAATTTGTTTTAAACAAGCTTGGCCTGGATAAAATTTTATTTATCCCTGCAGGGGTGCCCAATTTTAAGCTAGGCCAAAAAATAGCCCCGGCTAAAGATAGGCTTATTATGTCATGCCTTGCTACGGTAGGCAATGACAAATTCGAAGTTTCCTCGATAGAAATTGATAAAGAAGATATATCATATACATTTGATACTATCCAAGCGGTTAAAAATGCAACAGAGGCCGAGGTTTATTTTATAATAGGCTCGGATATTATAGACAGTATTCAAAAGTGGTATAAAGTAGAACAAGTTTTTCAATTATGTAAGTTTGTTTTAGTTAACAGGCCCAATCATGAAATAGATAAAAAGCTTGACGCCATTAGAAGGGGGTATAATGCAGATATTACATTTGTAGAAATCCCTTGGTGTGATATTTCTTCCACAAAAATCCGCGGCTGTATAAAAAACAATATGCCGATAACGGGCCTTGTACCTAGCTTAGTTGAAAAATATATTATAAAAAATAATTTATATGCTGATATATTTGAAGGCTATATAAAAGATGAGCTCCATAAATTTATGGGCAGCTTTAGATACAAGCATACCCTAGGTGTTGCCGCTGAGGCAAGGCGCCTTGCAAAATTTTATAATGTTGATGAAGAAAAAGCGGTAATAGCGGCATATATGCACGATTTGGCTAAAGAATTCCCAAAAGCTGAAATGATAAATATGTGCCTAAAATATAATATTAAGGTTGAAGGGGTTTTGGATAGCCAAATAGAAATTGCCCATGGCTTTGTATCGGCAGAAATTGCCCGGGATTATTACGGGGTTACCGATACAATGGTTCTAAATGCAATTAGGTACCATTCTACGGGAAGAAAAAATATGACAATGCTGGACGCTATAATTTATATCGCGGATGCAATTGAGCCAAACAGAAAAAAGGATAGGTTAACAGAAAAATTGCGGCTCCTTGCGTATACGGATATTAAAAAAGCCATGGCCTTGTTGTTGGAGTTTACAATAGAAAATATTGAAAGCAAGGGTAAAGAAGCACATCAGCTTTCTAAAAAGGCCCTAAAGGGGCTATCATAACAAAAATTAAAATTAACAATTATGGAGGGTTTTATGGAAAATAAGATTTTGCAAACTATTTACAATGCATTAGATGAAAAGTTCGCGTTTGATATTATTGCTTATGATATTAAGGAAAAATCGACCCTAGCTGACTTTTTTGTTATAGCAAGCGCAAATAATTTAATCCAAGTTAAAGCATGCGCTGATAATGTTGAATTCCGGTTATCAGAAATTGGCGTTGAGTTAAGCCAAAGGGAAGGGTACAGCAGCTCAAATTGGATATTGATGGATTTTGGCCCGGTTATCGTACATGTGTTTAATAAGGATGATAGGGAGTATTATACCCTTGATAAAATTTGGGAAGGTTCGCCTATAATAGAGCTTGGCTAGGGGTAAATATTGATGCAAATTAATCAAAGGGAAGTTATCGTTTATGCTTTAATTGAGATACTGGATGAAAAAAAGTACAACAACCTTGTTTTAAAACAGGTGCTTGCCAAAAATAATTCATTGCTGCCGATTCAAAAGGCTTTTATAACCGAATGCGTTAATGGTACGCTTAGGAATTTAATTCATATTGATTATATTTTGAATTTTTATTCCAGGACGCAAACGAAAAATATGAAGCCTTTTATTTTGGCGCTTTTGCGTTCCAGCGTCTATCAGATTAAATTTATGGATAAAGTGCCGCATTCGGCAGTTTGTAACGAGGCTGTTAATTTAGCGAAGGAAAAAGGTTTTACTAACTTAAGCGGTTTTGTAAATGGCGTTTTGCGGAATATCGTAAGGGGTACGCCCAAAATAAAATACCCGGCGAAAGGCGGCAAAGAATATTTATCCGTTAACTATTCAATTGAGCCTTGGCTTTTGGAGTATTGGCTTACTGAATATGATTTTGCCCAGGTTGAAAGTATTTGTAAATATAGCTCGATGCCCCCAAATGTAACAGCCTGTGTGAATACCCTTAAGATTGACAGGGAAGGGCTGATAAATGTTTTTGGGCAAGAAGGTGCGGTAGCCAGTAGCTCTGGGGCCCTGGATAATTCATTAAAAATAAAAAAATTTTCTGATATAACACAAAAAGAATCTTTTATC
Organism: Clostridiales bacterium; assembly: GCA_031285815.1. Taxonomy (GTDB): domain Bacteria; phylum Bacillota; class Clostridia; order Lachnospirales; family JAITVM01; genus JAITVM01. The sequence continues at coordinate 9,262 of JAITVM010000042.1, forward strand.
AAAGGCTATTTTCATATAATGGATGAAAGCTCAATGATAGCGGTTGATGCACTTGGCCCTAAAGAAGGCTCAACAATAATTGATTTGTGTGCGGCCCCTGGTGGGAAATCTTTTTACATGGCATACAAAACAAATGATAACGCTAATATTTATTGTTTTGATGTGTTTGAACATAAAATCGAATTAATAAAAAAAGGTGCAAAACGGCTGGGGCTCAAATCAATAAAAGCAGAAATTAATAATGGTGAAGTTTTTTCAAAGCAATTGGAAGGGTCCGCTGATTACTTATTGATAGACGCACCATGTTCCGGGTTTGGTATGTTGAGGAAGAAACCGGATATTAAGTATACTAAAACTTATGATGATGTTTTAGCACTGTCTGTATTACAAAAGAGGCTTATCAAAAATTCGTATAAATATTTAAAAGATGGCGGTATTTTGATATATAGCACTTGCACTATTTCAAAAAAAGAAAATATAGATAATATGAATTGGGTCCTTAGTAATTTGGAATTAGAGCCTTATGACATATCTGGGTTTATCCCAAGCCAATTTTCTCAAAAAGAAAAACATTATGTCCAAATCTTACCTGATGAAAACGGAGTTGATGGATTTTTTATAGCGGCTTTTAAGCGGAAGGGTTAGAGATGGCTAAGGAAGAAATAAATTCCCTTGAATTAGGGGGGCTTGAAGAAATTGTTTTGGCTTTGGGTGAAAAAAAATTTAGGGCACAACAAATATATGAATGGGTACACAAAAAGCAGATTGATAATTTTAACGATATGACAAATGTTTCTAAAAGGCTTATTGAAAAACTTGACGAAAAATACTGTTTTACGCATATAAAAATGGAGAAAAAGTTATATTCTGAAGTAGATAATACTATAAAGTACTTGTTTAGGGTAAATGGAAATACTATAATAGAAAGTGTTTTAATGAGGTATTCTTTTGGCAATTCGGTTTGCATATCGAGCCAGGCCGGCTGTAGGATGGCTTGTACATTTTGTGCATCTGCCATAGGCGGTTTAGAGAGGGACTTAACGGCAGGTGAAATGCTTGGCCAGGTTTACTCCATACAAAAAGATATTGGCGAAAGGGTAAGCAATGTTGTAATAATGGGGTCCGGAGAGCCTTTGGATAACTATGATAATACATTGAAATTTATTAGGGTTTTGGCTTCAAAGCTTGGGCAAAATTTGGGTATGCGCCATATTACTTTATCTACATGTGGGTTAATTGATAAAATAAATAAATTAATGTCTGAGGGTTTACCAATAAACCTTGCCGTTTCACTTCATGCGCCAAACGGCGGGGTTCGTGAAAAACTTATGCCTGCTTCAAAAAAAGCGCCTTATGATGATTTGTTAAGGGCATGCAAGAAATATACAGAACGAACCGGGCGAAGGGTTACCTATGAATATGCCCTTATAAGCGGAATAAATGATAAACAGGGGCACGCGCTAGAGCTTGCCGGAAAAATAGGGGGCTCTGTTTGCCACGTGAACCTAATCCCTATTAACTATGTAGAAGAGCGTGGCTTCAGGCCGGCTTCAGAAGGCACAATTTATAGTTTTGCAGATATACTGAAAAAGAATGGTGTGGAGGTAACGATACGCAGAAAATTAGGCAGCGATATAAATGCGGCTTGTGGCCAGCTACGGAAATCTTATAGCAACAGAAATGGCTTATAGCCTGCAAGCTTATGGATAGACAATAACCCTAATCTTAATGAGGTGTTCGAATTTGCGCGGAGAAGGAAAAACAGATATAGGAAGGAAAAGAAAATTAAACGAGGATAGTTTTTTTGTTGAAAATGGGGCAATTGGCAGTTTGCCTAACCTCTACATTATCGCTGACGGAATGGGCGGGCACCAGGCGGGCGAGGTTGCTAGCTTTGAGGCGATAAGGGCGTTTAAATCTTATGTTATGGAAAATACTTTTGAAGACGGCGACATTTTAGATTTTATGATTAGTGCTACAAAGCATGCAAACTCGGAAGTATTAAAAAAATCTACATGTGATAAACAATATTTTGGGATGGGGACTACTTTGTCGTCATGCGTGTTTGACAAAGGTAAATTATATATCGCCCATGTTGGCGACAGTAGGGTTTATAAAGTTTCTGGCAGTTCGATCACCCAGTTGACAGCTGACCACACATTTGTAAATGATTTAGTAAAAAAAGGCGAAATTACTTCGGAAGAGGCAAGGGAGCACCCTAAAAGAAATTTAATAACCAGGGCAATTGGGGTAGAGGAAGATGTCTTGATCGACGGCGTCCTACATACACTAATGGGTAACGATAAAATAATTTTATGTTCGGATGGGTTGACATCAATGCTTACTGACCAGGAGATATTAATGCATATTAATTCCGGCGGGGGTTTGCCTGATACTTTGAACCAGCTTATCGATAGCGCAAAAAATAAAGGTGGGGATGATAATATATCAGTCATACTTATAGAAGAGGAGAGGTGATAAATTATGATTCTTAACCCAGGGGCAATTATTTCTAATAGGTACGAAATAGTTGATGAATTAGGTTCCGGCGGCATGTCTATTGTATATAGGGCTGTGGACAAAAAATTAGACAGGTTTGTCACTTTTAAAGTTATGCGTGAAGAATTTATAAAAGATGCTGATTTCATACAAAGGTTTAATATAGAGGCCAGGGCGGCAGCCAGCTTGTCACACCCTAATATAGTAAATGTTTATGATGTCGGGCAGGATGGCGGCATATATTATATTGTCATGGAATTTATTGATGGGTATACCCTAAAAGCCCTTATCGATAAAAAGGCACCTTTTGAAAATAAAGAAATCATTGGCGTTTCTATCCAAATTGCAAAAGCTTTACAAAATGCCCACCAGAATAACATTGTCCACAGGGACATAAAACCGGAAAATATTATGATTACTAATAAGGGTATTGTGAAGGTTACAGATTTCGGGATAGCAAGGGCGGCTACATCTTCTACAATAACCGTAGATAGCACAATGGGTTCGGTTTATTATTTTTCGCCTGAACAAGCGCGGGGCGGTTTTGTTGATTTAAAAAGCGATATTTATTCATTAGGGATTGTTATGTTTGAAATGGCGACAAATAATTTGCCTTTTAATGGGGAGAATACAGTTGCCATAGCGCTTAAACACCTGCACGATGAGGTTCCGGATATTAAAGCTATGAACCCTAACATTACCGATAGCATAGCTAAGGTAATTTATAAGGCTACCCAAAAAAAATCAATTAATAGATATGAATCGGCGTCGACGCTTATAGTAGATTTAAAACTTTCACTCAATGATGATAGCGGTGATTTTGTTTACGTTAAAGATGAAAATAATGTTTCGAAAGAAACAATTAGAATATCTGGTGAAGAAATAAATAGGATAAAAACAGAATCGGATAGTTACGAAGGCGAAAAACGCGAAATACAGGCGATTAAAAGAAAATCTGGAGAAAGTAGCGAAGACAAAGAATATAAGAAACAATATAAAACCACAATAGAGAGAAGGGTGATAGGTGCAGCCGTCATAACTTCTATACTAATAATATTAATGATATCTTTTTTTATTATTAAATATTTAGATTCTATAAAGAAAACTGTAGTTATGCCGGAAGAATTGGATCGTGTAGTTGGCGTTTCTGAAACAGAGGCCAATAATATACTTAACCAGCTTGGGATCGATATACTTGATACGAAGTGGGTCCATAGTGATACTGTTGAAAGTGGCTTTGTTGTTTCATATGATATAGGCATTGATGAAGACACATCGGCGTACCCTGTTGCCGGCGAGTCAAAAATTGTACTCCATATTAGTAATGGCCCTGAGCTTATCGAAGTGAGAAGCTTTATTGGCCAAAATTATAATTTAATAGACGATATGATAACAGAATCAGAACTGACTAAAGATATTACCCACTCACATATAAATAGTGATGAGCCGAAAGATATTATAATTGACCAAAGCCCAAAAGCTGGGGACCATGTCGAAAAAGGCACAAGGATAAAATTTACAATTTCAGACGGCCCCCCAATCCAGCTTGTTGCGGTACAAAGCTATAGGAATTACGAGCGGGAGGACGCCCGCGCAGAGATAGAAGCACTTGGGCTGGAAGTAGAATTTGAAGAGCGCTATAACGATTTTTATGAAGAGGGCAGGGTAGTTTCCCAATCTATTGATGCAGGGAGGACTGTAAAAGTTGGCGAGGTTATTATATTAATAATTAGTTTGGGCCCTGAAGCGGACCAGGCTGCCACGCCTAACACTGGCACAGTAGATAATGGCGGTGGTGAAACTGCAGCCACTGAAATTATAGAAAAAGAAGGGTATTTAGAGATAAATTATGAGGGCTTTGAAGAAGGCCAGGAAACTGCAACAATTAGGGTCCTGGAAATCCATTCGGGGATAGGCACAGAAATTTTTGAAAATACTTTTACCAGGGATGATTTGCCTTATCTTTTAGAAGTGTCAGGTACCGGGGCTGTTGATTATATGTTTCAAGTATTAAAAGATGGGCAGTATATAAAATATGCCGAAGCATCCGTTGATTTTGATGAAATAATAATCGATTGATTATTTAATTGGGAGGATTATTTTTTGTTGAACGGAAGGATTATAAAAGGTGTTGGCGGGTTATATTCTGTTGATACTAATGATGGCATTTATTTCTGTAAGCCAAGGGGGATTTTCAGGAATAAAGAGGTAACGCCCCTTGTGGGCGATTATGTCCATATGTTTGTTACTGATGAAAGAGACAGGGAAGGCGTAATTGATGAGATTTTAGCCCGCAAGAATGAATTTATTAGGCCACGCGCATGCAATATTGATTTGGTTATACTGGTTTTTGCGGTAAAAGAGCCTGCTATAAATTTTGATTTGCTGGACCGTTTTATAATCCTTGCAGAAGCACAAAATCTGGAGGTTTTAATATGCATAAACAAAATGGACTTGGTAATTGGCAGTGGGTTTGAAGAATTTAGGGCCTTATATGAAGCGATAGGCTATAAGGTTAAATTGATTTCCACTTTCGATAACTGTAGCAAAAATGAGCTTATACATGATATTAGAGGGCAGGTGAGTATCCTGGCCGGCCCTTCTGGGGTTGGGAAATCTAGTATTGTGAACCTTTTTCAAGATAACGATGTTATGGAGACCGGTGAACTGAGCCAAAAAAACAAGCGTGGGAAACATACAACCAGGCATGCTGAGCTTATCGAGGTCGAGAAGGGTACATTTATTGTTGATTCACCTGGTTTTACATCAGTTAATTTAAATAATATAAACCCGCAAGAATTACAATTTTATTTTAAAGAGTTTGGGCCATATCTAAATTCATGCAAATTCAATGACTGTATGCACATAAATGAGCCTGGCTGTTTAGTTAAGTCTAATATAAACGTAAATATTAATGAACAAAGGTATAATAGGTATAAATATTTTCTGGACGAAATACTGAAATGGAGGAAATAAAATGTTTAAATTAGCGCCATCTATTTTAGCCGCCGATTTTACACAATTGGGGTACCAAATAAAACAAATAGAAGAATCGGGTGCGCACTACCTTCATATTGATGTAATGGATGGCTTGTTTGTCCCAAATATAAGTTTGGGGCAGCCGGTTATTAAAAGTATCCGAAAAGCGACCGACATGACATTCGATGTCCATCTTATGATCGATAGCCCTGATAGGTATATAGAAGAATTCGCTAATGCCGGCGCCGATATTATAAATGTACATGTAGAGGCGGTACCGGATATTGATGCCTCTATCCGTAAAATTAAATCCTGCAATAAACGTGCGGCTATAACTGTTAAACCAAATACAGACATAGAAGTAGTATACCCGTTTCTGGGCCTGGTAGATATGGTTTTAATAATGAGTGTTGAGCCGGGTTTTGGCGGGCAAAAGCTTATACCGGGGGCGTTAAAAAAAGCAGAAAAATTAGCTGGCCATATAACTAACAACAATTTGTTTACTGAAATAGAAATGGATGGCGGCATAAATATGGAAAACATAAAAGATGTTTTAAATGCGGGTGTAAATGTGGCTGTTGTTGGGTCGGCTATTTTTGGCAGTAGCGATATAAAAAAATCCGTACGTGATTTTTATAACGCCATAGCGGAAAGCCAATGATAGGCATTATTTTTGCTAATGCAGAGATTTATGGCTACCCAATTGTATTGCCGTACATAACAATGGTTTATATTTGTTTAGAAATTTACCCAAAGCTAAAGTTTTTTAATTAAGCACAAAATATTTTTTTAGCAGTATTATATAGTAATAATGGCTTTTGCAGGGGGTAATTTTTATGAAGTTTAAAGTAATAAAGCTACCTAAATTTTTATCTGTTATAGTGAAGAAAATTTTATGCATACCCAAAGAGTAACTTGGTACTTAACTGATTTTTATATACGGGATGACATACAAAAGAAAACGAGGTAATATTATGAAACATGTTTATGCTATATATTTTAGCCCTGCCCAGAGCACAAAGCTGCTGGCGCAGCATATAACACTTAATATTGGATATTTGACTGTGCCAACGACACATATTAATATAACTTATTCTAAAGATAGGGAAAAGCTATATGAATTTGGGCAAGACGACCTGGTTATTTTTGCGTTTCCTACCTATGGGGGCAGGGCACCAAATGTAATGCCATCAATTTTTGATAATGTGCGTGGCAAAAAAACGCCTTTAGTATTAGTGGCTTCTTATGGCGACATAGATTATGATGATTCGCTTTTAGAAGCATGCAAACGCCTAACTGAAAACGGTTTTGTATGTGCGGCTGCATTGTCAGTGCCTACACAGCATACTATTGCGCCTAAAGTAGGGGCAGGCAGGCCAAGCACCAGCGATTTTGATAAGCTAAAAGAATATAGCTTAGTAATCAGGCAGAAATTAGATATGGCTGATTTTTATGGCGAAGATTTAATTTTGCCCGGTAGCTACCCGCATAAGGATTATGTGGGTGGCCCTAAAATTGCACCGGAAACATCTGACGAATGTATAAAATGCATGCTATGCTACCAGTGGTGCCCAGTAGATGCAATCCCGCATTACCACCCAAAGGATACAGACCCAAATAAATGTATAAAATGCCAAGGGTGCGTTATCAGGTGCCCTGTTAAAGCCAGGGCTTTCAAACATCCGGGTTTTTTGGAAAAGGCCAAGCAAACCGAAGAAAAAAATTTCAATAATAATCATGAAATCCAGCTATTTCTTTGATTTGTGCCTCTTTAGCCCTGATTAATATTTTTCTTTTAAATACAAAAAAAGTACCCATAGCCTACGGTACTTTTTTTGTATTTATAGCCAGCAAATTAATTATAGTAACTGACAACAATCCCGCCCATATATGCATAGGTAGAACAAAGGCCGCTTGTTTCTGATATTATAATATCTTTAAATTTAACCACCTTTGCTATTTGGTCTTTAAAATCTATAGCTTTCTGTAATGCTTTAACATGGCTTATTGTCAAAACAGCATTTTCGAAATCAATATTGTCATTTTTAATTATATTAATAAGTTTTGTGGCAGCTTTTTGATAGCCCCTTGCCTTATCATGCAAAACAATTTGGCCATCTTTAGCTTTACAGATAGGCTTGATAGATAAAATAGAAGCAAGCTTGGCAATAGTGGGGCTCATCCTACCATTTTTAACTAAGTTGTCAAATTTTTCGAGGATAAGGTAAGTCCTAAGGTTGTTCACAAAATAGGTAATTTTATCAACAATCTCATTTTCAGATAAATTATTTTTTATTAGTTCATGTAGTTTAATAGCTATTGAAGATTCCCCTGCCGAAGCCGTTAGGCTGTCAATTATATGAATAAATTTATCACCGGCTTCATCTAAAAACATATCTTTTGCCAAACAAGCATTATTGTAAGAAGCACTGAGTTTAGAGGATATAGTAACAGCAAAAACACTCCCCTGTGCTTTAAAACTTTCCAAATAACGTTCTGGTGACGGCGCTGCTGTTTTGGGGACGTTTGTCGAAGCCATCATTGCTTCCATATAAGTATCCGAATCCAATTTTTCATCGTCGATATAATCTACTCCATCAATTTGTAAATTTAGAGGGATAACATTAGCGCCAATCTCTTGTTTTATTTCAGGGTTTAAGTCGCAACCGCTATCTACTACTATTTTTATCATGTAAAAATCCCCTTTATTATATTTTTCCCTGCTTTATAAGTAGAATAATTATATCATGATAAATTTTCCCCGTCAAAAATATTTAATAAATAGGCAAAAAAAGGCCACTTAGACTATGGGGTCAGACATAAAATATCCCAAACAGCTGTAAAGGCCAACCCCCTTGTTTGCCCTTATGTTGCCGGTAATAACCCCACCTTATTAATTAATTATAAAATTTTAATATCCTAAATTTACAAAACCCTTCCAAATTTTTAATTTGAGAGGGTTTTGTAATACAGCTTTCATGGATTTTGTCAGGAATTTGAAGCTTTGTATAATTAGAATTGAGTTTGTAAAATATAAGCATCAGTGGTTTACAGGATAGGATATTGAATATATTTTTAAATGGCTAAATGTCCGATAATAATTCATAGGTGGCTTTTAATCAAAAAATACGGAGGTAAATTAATGAAACTATTAAAGAAGGCAACATCAGTTTGTTTATTTATTGTTGTTATGGCGGCGTTATTAGCGGGCTGCAACAAAACTGGAAGCGATGGGGAAGCAACAGGCGGCAATACAGAGGGGAATTTACCTAGCGATGCTATACAGCAGGTGGTTGACCCAGATGATGGCAGGCCGGTTATTACAATTATAACATCAAATGACCCGATGAAACAAATAGGCGCCTTAAACGCTTCTTATGCGGTTGATATGGCTGGCTATAGGCCTGAAATTTTAACCCATGATGGGACAGTAGAAGGCGAGGCAGGGCTTTTTGATTCTGCCATAGAAAATAAATCGGTAGCAATAATCTGTGATGTACAAAGCTCAGTATATTCTGGCGAAGCAATCAAGAAGGCTAAGCTTAATAATATCCCAACATTTACAGTGAACAGCCTATTGTTGGAAGAGGGTGTGGCGATCAACCAATTCGTCACAAATAATTATGAAATAACAAGGGAAGCGGCTGTTGAATACGTAAATAAAGCAGGGCAAATCGGAAAATTTTCAATTATAATGGGCCCGGATGGCTCTAACGCATCTGAAGTAAGGATGGCTGCCTTTACAGAAGTATTAGTCCAGTACCAAGGCTTAGAGATGGTTACTTACGAGGCTGTTGATAGTACAGATTATGAATCGGAAATTAAGAAGTTCCTAAAAGATAATGATAATATAAATGGTATCCTTTGTGTTACAGAGGAAATTACGCTTGCAGCCCTTAAAGTTAAAGCAGATTTAGGCCTTAATGATTTAGTTATAGTTGGCTTTGGCGGAAATAATGAAATTAAAGAGGCTATTACATCTGGCCAATTGGCGGCGGCTGTTTTACCCCCAATTTCAATTGTTGGGGAAATGGCTGGCGAGAGGGCGGCAGGGTTTTTAGCGGACAGCTCTGAAGGGTTTGAAGAAATCCAGCCAATAGAGGCTACTTTAATTACAGCTGAGAATGTAGAATATTTAGAAAATTATATTTATAGCGAATATTAATATAAAAAAGGCCCCCGTTTGGGGGCCTTGTAATTATCTAGGGCTTAAAATTTTTGTATTTGCGTCATTGTTGCCATATAGGTTTGGCGCTAATTTTTTTACTGATACATCTTTTAATTTATAAGCGATTTGCAAAAATTCATTTGTGCTGATAAATGATTTAGGGTTGAAGTTATTTGTTTCATCAATATCTACTAACCCAAGCTCGTAATATTTGTTTACAGAGTAATATAAATCGCTGTTTTCATGTTTGTTGATATCTTTAACAGTATCATTATGAAAATTTACAGTGTTAGGCAGGTCAAATAGCTTTTCTAAAGTTAGTATGACTTCAGCTTTAGTAATATTTTCTTCAGGGTTTAATTCTATACTGTCTGAAGGGGCTATACCGTAATACCTAGCTTTTTCAATTAATTCGCCGCCTTCATATCCGGTTAAGCCACTAAAATAAAAAGTATTTGGTGTTTCGTTTAGTTCTGGGGCCATCCTCATTATTGTTTTCAAAAATTGCCCCCGCGTTAAAATATCATTAGCGTAATATTCATTTTCTGTTATATAATTTTCTTCAATCATGACATTTTTTATTTCAGATATATCTTCAAGGCGGCCGCTGCTTTCTGTAGAAGGGCTTGATTCCAGGGTGTTGGCTTGTTGGCCCCCCGTGCTGTTACTTAACTGGTTTTTATCATCAGCTGTTGTATCAACAGCATTACTATTTAATGCGTTTTTATCCCCCGAGGCAATTATCGGGCCAGTGCTTGGCCCATTCTCGACAGCCCTGGTGCTTGGGCTTGGATTTAAACTGGCAATGCTTTTGTTATCTTCTAGAAACCCTGGCTGCACATTATCAATATCAGATATAGTATTATTTTGTGGATTATTATCACCTGACATTGCGTAAATATTGTTGCCTAGGCTTGAATAAGGCGTGTTGCCTGTATCATTCCCTATGCCGGTGTTACCGGTAGGCATAGCCCCGTTTGTACCCCGGTTATTATTTATATTGTTAGTAGTTGTTGAATTAATTAGGTCAGTAGCAGTATTTAAATTATTATTGCCTGGTGTATTAATTGAATTATTTGTGCTGGTGTTGTTTGTGCCAGTATTGTTTGTATTATTAATACTGGGGCTTTCCGTAGTATTGGTTAAAGTATTAGGGCTATTTGATGCCCCTGTGTTGTTTGTGCCAGCGCTATTAGTGTTATAGCCTGCATTCCCCGCAGGGTTAGTATAGGCGTTGGGGCTGGTTGTGGCCCCGGTACCATAGCTTGAAGTGCCTGTATTCGAATTATTATTCATATTGGTGCTTTGGCTATTTGGTGTTGTGTAATCATTTGAAAGGGTACCAAAATTATCAAAATTAGAGGCATTAGGCAAACTTGTGTTTTGCCCGGCATTATAGCTTCCAGTATTAGTGCCGCCCGTTATATTATCTGATGTACCATAAGAGCTATTGCTGCCCAAATTATTTTTGAAATTATCTTGCCCCAATTCGATGGCATTACCTAGGTTATTGCTATTTGAATTGCTGTTATCCTTGTAATTGTCGTCCCGGGTTTCTATTGTAATAGTTTCGATTCTAGACCTGTTATTGTCCTCGTCAAACCTATCTTCTGTTTTCCAGCTTTTTAAAACCTTTTCAGCGTATTCGCTGTTATTAATGAAGTCATCCGTATTAAAGTTTCCGGTTAATGATATGAGTACGGGCGTGATATCATTTTCCGCTTCAACTAATTCATCAGCTAATTTATAGTTGCTGCTGCCAAATGCTTTCCATACACTTTTGCTTTCCTGGCCAAGGGACCAAGCCGCTATGCCTTTTAGGTTATATTGGTTAGCGGTATCAATCTTTTCTTTAATAGCATATTCATTATCATAATAAATTTCATACTCGCCTGCTTCTAAAGTATGGCCGCCCCATATTCTTGGCTTAACATCATTTTCTTCAATAGTTAAAATTAACTTTTCAGTTTTATCATCATTGGCTGTGATTTTTTCTATTTTATAATTATTAACCAGCGATTCAATATCCATATTAGTTATATTATTACCGCCAGACTGTTCGCCTTTTTGCCAAAACCGGCCGTAAAGGGGTATGCCTAAAATAATTTTTTCGCTTGGTACATGTTTAACCAGATTTTCTATAGACTTCGTTATAAAATCAAGGCCTGAAGCAGGGCCTGGCTCTGTGCTCTGGTTTGATTCGTCAAAACAAGTCAGGAGGACATAATCTGAATTCCCGGCAATTTCTTCATAGTCGTATAGGCCATAGTAGCCGGCATTTTTGCCCTCGGGGTTTGCTGCAACAGATACTATTAAAGTTTTGCCGCCTATATGGAGCCGGGTCTCTTTCAAAAAATCCGAAAAATCTTTTTTATTGTTTTCAGTTATATTGCTTAGGTCAATATTTATACCATCCAACCCGTATTCTTCAATAGCGTTTGCTATTTCAACAGCCAAGCCCCGGTAATTATTTAATGCCGAAACACCTAGGCTACGGTTTGAATTATTAGTTAAAAATGGTATGACATCTATATTTTTTGAATGCATATTATCTATAAAGCTTTTATCTATGTTATTTGTTGATAATGAGCCGTCGGGTTTCAATTGAAAAAATTCTGGCGATACAGAATCTAAAACATCGCTGGCCCTTTCTATATAATTATTATATTGATATGGTGTGCCACCATATAAATAAGACATATTATATGCATAGGCTGGGGTAGAAAAACTAATGCTTATAATTAACGCGGCAAATAGAGATGATTTTCGTTTCATAAGTATAAAAACCTCCTTTTTATATAATTATTTTCCCGGTTTTGAGTAAAATATATTCTATAAAAAGATGGTATTTTAAGGTTTGGGGATGAAAAAATATTTTTTGGTTTTCAGCAGGCAAAGGCGGTGCCCATATAATAAAAAATATATCAGCTGCAGAAAACTTGTTTACGTTGATTTTGGGTCGAAAAATTAATGCGAAATAGTGTACCCGCATAAAATAATGGTGGTTCGTGAGGATTTTTTTGAGGTTTATGATGAAGGGCTGAAGTAAGATAAAATTTTATATTTGTAGCATATTCAAAAGCCGCGCATTTGCGCGGTTTTTGAATATAAGGGAAATGACTGTAGGGGCATAATATTTGATACATATATTAATATAACTTAGGGTCTCCAAGTGCACCATACGCAGCAAAATTGAAACTTGAGGAAAAAGATATTTTCAACTCAGAGGCTCCAGTTACATCAATCGGAAGAATAGGAATTGGATCGATACCACCTGTCACGGTCTCATCAAACCTAACTTGATCATCAACAGAAATTACCATTGTTGTTTTATAGTCTGAGGAACGTTTTGCGTATATCTGATAAAAATCTCCTTCAAAACTTGAATATTTTCCATCTAATTTATAAATAATAAAGCCAGTAAATCTACTATTTGAACATATAGCGTTTTTATAAGTGTTACCGAGATTGTCTTTAGTACCGTTTTGAGTCTCATCTACATAAACAATTTCTCCATCCATATCAAACCAGTCCAAGTCAACCAAGTATGTAGGCGTATCTGTATTTTGGCTAATTGGAGCATCGCTCGCTGCAGTGCTTGGCATAACAATTTCGGTTAATTGATTTTTAAGTAATTCATTT
>JAITVM010000128.1 GCA_031285815.1 Clostridiales bacterium
ATAAGCCTATTGCCCAGCCGAAACCAGGCGTGACAAAATATATCCACGGGGCCACTTGCCCTGTAGTGAGTGAAGGGGATAGTGGCGATTATGTGAAATTAGTGCAAATACGCCTAAAAGAGCTTGGGCTATATAACGGTTATATAGATTCTTATTTTGGGCATGAAACCCTTAAAGCAGTAAAGTGTTTTCAAGAACGTGCTGATTTATATCCTGATGGGGTTGCGAATAAGCTCACTTGGGCTAAACTCAATGCGTCGCAAATACCAGTAATAATTAGTGGTTTTAAGGAAGGGCGCTCAGAGGTTATAACCCTGCAGAAGAGGCTTAAAACGCTAGGTTATTATAAAGGTGGCGTAGATGGCGTATTTAAGTTTGCAACTATTGAATCGGTAAAAGCCTTTCAGCTTTCAGTGGGGCTTATACCGGATGGGGTAGTAGGGCCTGTTACCTGGGAAGAATTAGAGAATGCATGTGGCCTGACAGTAAAAAGGCAGCCTTTAAAAGCCGGTTCTGTTGGCGGCGGGGTTATGGCTGTCCAAGAAGCCCTGAAAAAATCCGGCTATTATAGCGGCGGGCTGACAGGGGAATTTGATGGCGATACAGAAAGGGCTGTACAAATGCTTCAGGCAGATAAAGGCCTGCAGGTTAATGGCGTTGTTGAGGACGATACATGGATTGCCTTATATGATGCAAAAAAGAGCTAAGGTAATATAGCAAAACGCCGTGTACATATTGTACACGGCAGAATATTTATTTTTGGGTGCTTATAACAATTTGCCCTGTAGCCAGCAATTACCCATAAAGCGCATACCGGGGAATGGCACACCAAACAAATCGCAGGAATTTATACAAACATCTAAATCTAGGCCGGTTACTGAGAGTTTTAGAAGATATACCTCTTCATTTGTTTCTTTGTTACAGATTTTTGTATATGACTTAATATTCCCTAAAATAAAGTAATTCGTTTTAGAATAACAATTTGGGAGAAAATAATTTTCGATAATAGATAGAAAATTTAAATTTTGTTTAATTTTGAATTCTGTATTTTTTTTAGTTTTTTTAAAGCCGTTTTTATAACCGGTATTTAACGAATGGTCAAAAGATTTAAGGTCAAACACTTCGCTAGTTATATGCTGGCCGTTGTTAAGCGGTAAAACTACCTTACCGGAACTGGCGAGGCCGGCAATATTTATTTTTGTACTACAATTTTTTTTATTGCCAAGGTAATCCAACTTGTTTTGTATATAAAAATTAAATTTTAGGTTAATATCAGTTTTTTCACAGAGGGCTAAATAGTCATCATCATAGTCAACAATTTTTATGTTATGTATATTTATCACGTTGTTTGTAAAAAAATAAGGTTGTAGGCTTTTCACAGTAACTTCTTCTTTATCAGTCATAACCCCTTTAAGCGAAACCCCCATATTATCACTGAATTCTTTATAGAAATCAATAAAAATATGGTTGAAATTCTTACTCATGATATATCTATAATCCGGGTTTTCCAATATACAGTCTGACAAAATTTTTTTATGGCCGTCTGATATAATCCTACTAAACCCGATAGACCTAAAATAATGGAACATAAACTCACCGCCTTTCTTAGGCTTATTTTAGATAATAATTATTATATAGTAAAATCTAAATTATACAAGTTAAACTTAATAAATTTTATATCAAATTATGAAGTTATCTTAATATCGGATACCTTACATAAATATACAATGGTTTTTTATTATAAACAATAGGCTTCTTGTATAACCTGGATACCATGGCAGAAGAAATTTAATATCAAATTTAGTACTAAAATTAAAAAAAATAGATATTTTATCTTTTTTTGTAATCAGAATGCCAACACACTAGGTTATAATTTTCCTATTAAATGGTTTAATGGGTAACATATAATACAATGGGCTTGTAAATAAATGTTAAGGCAGTTTTGAAAATATAAACTTAAGATAAAATAATAAATGTTTTAGTGCAGACTATAATAAAGCAAATGTTGAATACTGACGATAAAGATTTAGATTGTATTTTTATTTTTAATATTAAATAAACCGGATAAACCGCAAATATGTCCTTAGGAGCACCATTAGTACAAAAGAAATGGGGATGATTATTTTTGGGCGCTATTAATTTGGTACTCGCCGATAAAGACGACGATTTTTTAAATAAAATATCTAAATATATAATAGATAAGCGTTTGGGGTTTAGTGTAGCAGTTTTTACCGATAAAGACGCTTTATTGGAATATCTTCAGGAAGATGTTGTGGATATTTTATTGATCGATGAAACTTTTGCAGACCATGAGTACATTGTACATGCTAATGCAAAAAGCGTTATTTTAATGACAACCAAAAATAATTTCATATACCCGGGTTTTCATTCAATTAAAAAATTTCAGAAATCAGAAAATTTTTTACAAGAGATGACAGACATATTTTACGGCAAGGATTCTGCTGAAAATATTAATATCGAAAAAGAAGTTAAAGAAAGGGACATCCGGGATACTTCGGAAACAAAAGTGGTCGGCTTTTACTCGCCAACGGGGGGCAGTGGGAATACTTCCATAGCATTAGCGTTTGCAGCGAGTGCCGCTAACGATGGCGGCAATTCTTTTTATATAAATTTAGAAAAATTTAATAGCAGTTTTGTTTTTTTTACAAGCGAGAAGATAATTTTGCCTGAAGATGTTGAGGACATAGTTGGCAATGATGACTTTTATAGCCATGAGAAAATTAATATTATAAGTGATAAAGACAAAAAAACAGGTATTGGGTTTTTCCCCTTTTCGTTTAATGATGAAAAAAATCTGCGTTATTTGAAAGATCTGATTAAAATTATTAAGGATTCTAATTTATACAAATATATAACTATAGATGCTTCACGTGATAATTATTTTAACGAGGAGATAATTGAAATATGCAATAAGCTTTTTGTAACCGTTAATGAAACAAGCTTTTCAGGGAAAAAAACAAACTTATTCCTTAATACGCTTGTTACAGACAAGACCCATCTTATACTAAATAAAAAAGACGTGGTGCAGCAAGAAGAAAAGACGTTTGAGGATATTTTTGAATATACATGTGAGATCCCATATATACCAATACTTAGCCAGCTTACAGATCTTTTATCAATTGCGTCTAAATTTGAAAGGTATACAAGCCAAATGAAATCTATACTTTAGTTATATACAAAATGTTTTGTGATAAAACAGAAAGTATAAGGAAATAATTCAATGAACGTTTAAGGGGATTCGATATGCAAAAATTAATTGATTCTAATAAAATTCAGGTAGATTACGATTTCTCGGGTTCTTCTAATTTTCTTATAATAAGCATGCAAAATGGTAGGGAGATTGTTAATTATCAAGTGCAGATGCTTTCAAATAACAAGATGCAGAATTTTTTACAGGTTAGGAAAGTCCAGATTAATAACGCTGCACAACTTTATTATGATATAACGAATAAGGCTACATTATCTCAAATTATAAAAAATGAAAAAGTCTCCAAAGCTTTAATGTTTAAATTATTAAATAGCATACTAAGCGCGATGGCTGAGGCTGAAGAATATCAGCTTGAAGACCAGGGGATAGTCTTAGATAAAAAATACATCTACATGGAATCTGCAAAATCAAAGCCGATGTTTGTTTTTTTGCCTTTTTATAGAGGGTCATTAGGTATAAAAATAATCGGCGATTTCGTATTGGATTTAAAACGTAGTGATGTTTTGAGCCCAGAATGTGACCGGGACGCCAAGACTATTGTTGAAGCATCATATTCTTTTGATGCAAGTTTAGAGAAGCTGGCTAAATTGATAGAAGGCCTCTCGGCGGCCCTAGAAACATTTAGCGGCAATGATGTTTCTAATAAAATTAACAGGGCTTTTGGGTTAGACCAAGATGCATATGAAAACCCTTTTGACTCAATCCGTGGGCCTCAAAAGGATGATAAAGAAGGGCATGATGAGTTTTTTGATTATTTTAAACTTACAGGTGAAGAGACATATGGCCCAAAATTTAACGACGACATAGATTTATCTTCTGACGTTTATGGCTTTAACCAAGAATATTCAAATAGTTTTAATAAAATGGGGACTAATGATTTTTTTAATTTTAATGATACAAGCCAAAGCACCCAGCAGCGGGCCCCCCAGGAGCAAAGCCATGAAGCGCCGGAACCGGTTAAAGAACCAATTGGCGGCAACCCTTTTGCAGTGAAAGAAATGTTTGATTTTACTGATGAGCCAAAAGATGTTGATGGGCCAAAGGACGTATTGAAACAAGAAGTTAAACCCCCTACGGATGTAGATTATAATATTGGCTCCCAAAAGATGACTGAAGAGGACGCAATAAGGGACCTTAGGGAACAGATTTTTGGTGCAAATGCCAAAGAACGCAAAGAAGCACAATTGAAACGCATTCAGGAACAGTATGGGGAGGGGTTTAAGAAAAACCAGGACCCCTATGGCGATGATTTAGGCAAAGCTGATAGCCAAATAAATTTGGTCTCTTCGTTGTTGAAACCAGATGAAAATAAAGTATCCGGCTATCATAAAATAGATGATGAAGAAGAGCGCCAGGCGCTCGAACGTATGAAACAGATTGAAGGCATGGCTAAATCGCCCTTTCAGCAACAACCAGCTGAAGTTAATGATGATACTGAATTTATAGATATGGAAAGCGACTTTATTAAGATGCGCGAACAACAGTATGCTTCATACTTGTCTGGGAAAAGCCTGAAAGGCGGCAAAAATTCAAAACCTGCAAAAACTAAGCCGGCTAAAGATGATGAAGGGCTTATAGAAAGCCCTAGGCATAAAAATTCAGATTATGATGATGAGTTTGACAATTATGAAGAAGTGCCGATACCCAAACGGAATTTAATTATATTTGCACTTGGCGTTGTGGGGATTTTTGTCCTGATTGTTGCATTAATGTTTGTATTTGATATATTTCAACGCCCAGACGGCGGCCCTAATTATATGAATATAGCGATATCTGTTGCAACTGTTTGTATGGCACTATATATCATGTACAGGGCATTGCTGGAGCCTAAAGAGGCCGGCTATGCTGACGATGATGGTTATAATGATGATGAAAAAGTGGCCAAGCCAAAGAAAAATAAAAAAGATGGCTTTGAGCCGCCAATAAGGCCTGGCAAAGAAATAAGCAACAAACAGCCTGCGGCTAAGCCGTCCAAGAAATCTTTAAAAGATAACAGGGACATTACTGATGATTTAGATGATACAGTTTTTGTATCAGAAAAAAACATGCCTTACTTGACAACTGAAGTTGATGGGGTTGTGCAAAAAATATATTTAAATAAGCCGGTTTTTGTTTTGGGCAGGTTCGTAGGCAAGGTAGATTTTATATGCCAATCTAATAAAGTAGGCAAAGTACATGCCGAAGTTATTAACCGTGATGGGATATTTTTTGTAAACGACCTTGAATCCAAAAATGGGACCTATATTAATTCATATAAAAACAGGCTGAAACCTAACATAGATTACCCGTTAGATGAGGGTGATGTAATTATCTTGGCTGATGTTGAATTTACAATACATTTTTAAAAGGGGCTAATGCCTCTTTTTTATTAAAACTAAGGACAGGTTGGGGAACATGCGGTACTGGATTTTTATAAACCTACACGTTATAATCTAAATTACCGATGAAAAATAAGTACGTATATGCTGGGCCTTGTATGCTGGGCTTATCGTGCGAAAAAAACCTAGGGTATTCAGATACTATTGATAATATGGATATTAGGGCCCTTTGGGAGCTGCATATAATTTGAAGAAGAGATTTTTTGATATAGGTGTAGTCAGCGATGCCGGCGATAGGAAAAAAATAAATGAAGATTGTGTCCTTGTAAAAACTAATTATGTCCGCGGCGAAGAAATCGGGATATTTGTAGTTGCTGATGGGATGAGTGGGTTGGCGGATGGAAAATCTGCTTCCAACTTGACGGTTGAATTAATTTCTTATTGGTGGGAAAATTATTTTTTGACAAGGATGCTGGATGGCGAATATATATCATCAATTTTAGATAACCTGGACCAGGCTATTGACAGGATAAACCACCAGCTTTTTAATTACCCGGAAAAAAGGGGAACTACGATGTCGCTAATGATAATAATTGGGGACATATATATAATTAGGCATGTGGGTGACAGCCGGGTTTATTGTATAAATAAAAGTATACGTATGGCATCAGAAGACCATATTTATGCCGAAGAGCTATATAAGAAGGGCTATATACAAAAAGACGACCCCGCGTACCATTCCCAGAGGCACCTTTTGACACGGTGCCTGGGTGTAAAAAAAGAGGTTGAGGTTTTTAAAGATTTCGATAAAACTAAAATTGGCGATATATATTTATTGTGTTCAGATGGGTTCCACGCATATGTTAATGAGCCGGATATTTTAAAGATACTTTACGATAAACGTATATTTACCATGCAGGATAAAGCTAAAGAGCTACGGAAGCTTATAAAAGCCGGTGCTGCTAATGATAATATTTCTATTATGCTGATTCGGCAGGCTGAACGGGAAGATGAGCTTTCTTTTTCTTACCGAGTTAAACAAAAGTTAAGCTCTTTTATGGATAGGGAGGGGACTACAGGTGAGTAATTTGCTGTTTGACCGGTTTAAGAAAATTAGGGTAATCGGCCAAGGTGGCATGGGCACGGTATACCTCGTGGAAGATATGATAAATGGCGGTTTTTTTGCAATAAAAGAGATCCCAATAAAAAAGCGCGATAGGAAACTTTTATTAAGGGAGCCCCTCCTCCTAAAAAAACTAGACCATGATGCGATTGTTAAAGTTGAAGATATATATGAAACAGATAAAGCGATTTATATAATTATGGAATATATCGAAGGCCGTTCGTTAAAAGAGCTGCTTTTGGACGAGCGCAAAGCGCCTGAGAAAAATGTTGTGGACTGGGCTATCCAGATTTGCGACACACTCGAATATTTGCATACGCTTGAGCCGCACCCGGTGGTTTATAGGGATATTAAACCAAGCAATATTATAGTTAATAAGAATAATAAAATAGTATTGATAGATTTTGGCATAGCGTGCGAATATAGGAGGGACCATATTGAAACAGCACAAGTTGCTTTAACACGCGGCTACTGTGCCCCAGAACAGTATATCGAAAAAACATTTGACACAAGGAGCGATATTTATTCGCTGGGTGTTACTATTTACCATATGATATCTGGTATAGCACCTACAGATAATTATGCAAAGCCCATACCTAAATTTGATTCTTCTGTCTCTAAAGAGATGGAGTACATTATAACAAAGGCAACCAGGTTTGACCCGGATGAAAGGTACCAGTCGGTATTTGACCTTAAGTATGATTTGATAAATATAGATAGGCTTAATAGGGACTTAAGGCGCCTGGTTATCAAACAAATTATTGCATATTCGGTTTTTTTTGTGGTGTACCTAATTTTTGGGCTGGTAATTTATTTTGGAATGTCTGTTATAAACCAAGAATCTTCGGAGATAAGCCGCCAACTAGTGGCTGACGGCAGGGTGTCTTTGCATCAATTCAGTTATAGTGGCGCTGTTAGTGCTTTTGAAAAAGCGGTTCAATTAAACCCAGGCTATATTGAAGCATATCTTGGGATTTTCGACTATTACTTAGAGGCGGCCAAATATGATGAAGGAATTAATTATATCAGGGCTAATATGGTTAGCAGCTCTGAAACAGACAACCATTTTAAAGGGATGCCTGAGATGGATGGGCCGGCCAATTTATATTTAGCAAAATATTATTATAAGAAGCAGAATTATTCGGCCTGTTATAGCAGCGCAACCCTTGCGCAAATTTCAGATGCTATAGACCGCAAGGAGGCCATGTTTTATATAGCGCTAAGCCTAATAAATATGGGGAATGCATCTGAAGCCGCACCCTTTATAAATGAGCTTGAGGCCAGTAGCTATAGTAGCGACAGGCTAAATTATTTATACGCCGAAAAGTCTAAAATGGAATCAGGCAGGGCATCTGATGCAATAGGCTTCTATGATACTGTTATAAATAATTCTAGTGACAACTTACTTATTTCTGATGCAATCATACAAAAGGCTAATATATATAAAAATAACCCAGATGCTTTTGACAGCGGTGGCGGAAATTCACAGCAATTGTACATTTTGGCCCTGGAACAGGGCGATAGCAGTATGGGCGAGAACGCGACGGCAGATTTAATACACACTAAAGCTAAGGCTTATGAACAAAAGGCTGATACTGCCACTAATGAAGAAGAAAAAAATGCCGATCTAAAACTAGCTACAGAAAATTATACTAGGCTTTTGGAAATGGGTAAATCAGAACTTGATTTATATTTAGATTTAGGGACAGCATTCCAAAGCATGGAAGACTACGACAATGCTGAAAGGGTATTTTCAGAAGGGGCCAAGGCCCACAATAATTTCCTTTCATATTATTATCTAACTAATGTGCAATTTGAGAAGGAAGCGCGTAAAGAAAAAAGCGGCCAGGACTTTAACAATGCTTTAAAATCTTATGGCTATTTAGAAGAATTGGCGATAAAGGAAGGTATGCTTGATAAATTGGAGCCTTTAAAGAAGATGATTAATAAAATTGGGGTAGAAGTATAACAGCCTGTTTAGTTTGGCCAAAAAACATTATCTTTTAAGGCTATAAAGAGGCTCTAGCAATGGAGTGTATAAAAATATGTCAACAGGAATGGCTATACTGCTGGTGGGTACAATTGGGGTTTTAATTAATACCGCCTGCGTTGTTGTTTTTTATCTTAAAATGAAAAAAGAGAATGAAAAGGCATTTATTACGTTTAGGGGTTTGGATGAACCTAACACATCGTATTATGTGGCACATTTGACAATAACGATTAGCGACGGGAAGCCAAAGGTTTTTGAGAGGAACACTGAAGAATTTGGCACAATTGAAGATGATGGGTTTAAAATTGACGATACAATTCCGCTCTAAACCGGTTGCGTAGCGTTCGCGGCCTGTTTGATATGGTGTTTTTTGCAAGTTGGGTTAAAAAATATAGGCCTGGTGGTTAATAAACCACAGGCCTTTTTTAGCGGGCATAAACCCTGCAAGATAAACAAACCTTTTCAGGTTTTTTGTAAAATTATCTTTTTTTGTTGTATATTTTTGTTTTTTTTCTTATAATATTAATTACAACTAAGATAAAAAATGGCGAATAATTAAAGCAATACTGTCGTTAGGGGTGATACTGCTGAAATTGAAGAATAAGCTTTATATACCGTTAATTCTTATAGCAATTGTTATTTCTATACGGCTTTATAATACGTTTAGCCCGGAGGCTATTTCGGATTATGACTATAAACTTTTAAGGGCCAAAGAATATAAAGCGTCTGGATATATAAATGATTCTAAAGAAACACTTCTATCTGCAATCGATGACGACCCACAAAACCCAGAAGCGTATATTATTTTAGGGTTTATTTATATGGATGAAAATAATTATGACGGCGCTGAGAGGATGTTTTTGCATGTGCTCGAAGATGACCCATATAGTGAAGAGCCGCTTATTAGCTTGATAGGGCTTTATCAGCAGAGGGGGTTAAATGAGGAGCTAAATAAGCTTTTGCTTGATTATAAGTGGCACCCTGTCATAGCAAATAATAAGCCGGTGCCCCCTGTCTGTGATAAAGCAGGCGGTGAGTATGGGAATAAAATAAATATATCTTTTAAGCCCCCTGATGATGGGAAGGTTTTATATACAACAGATGGCTCTGAACCGGACTATAATTCTTTAGAATATGATTTGCCAATACCACTTGGGGCGGGCCGGCACATAGTAAAAGCAATTACTGTGCTAGGTGGGCTCAAATCGGAACCTGTAACTCTGGAATATTTTATACTTAATGACTATGAAGAATTGGAGTTTTTGAACCCTGATATTGAGGCCTCGGTTAGGAATTTTTTGAATTCAGGCTCGGATATTTTGGAAGAAAGTAGTTTAGATGGGGTCGAGTCTATTTTTGTGATGGGGTCCAATATTTACTTTAATATAAATAGCGGGGAAACAAAGCTTAAGAAAGGCCTCGTTGGTGGATATATGTTAGAGTCGGTAAGTTTTAAACTAGGGGATGAGGCACAGGAATTTGTTTACATACCAGAAGGTGATTTGGGCGGCCTTTATGATATCCGGAATTTTAAAAATTTGAAGCGGCTTTATATTTTTGGGCAGACCGAGGTTGATTTGAGCTTTGTTGGGGGGCTTAGCAAGCTGGAAGAATTATCGCTTACTAATAACAGTAATTTAAGCAATTTAAATAGCCTGAAAAAACTGGGGCAGTTAAAGGGGCTTGAGCTTCAAAATAATGGGACTTATGCTTTTCATATAATTCCGGAGTTAGTATCCCTTGAAAGCCTAAAAATATCCTATAATAATTTGGAGGGTATTGATTTTGCAGCTGGGCTTAGCAATTTAAAAAACCTAGATGCTTCTGATAACCAAATAGTAGATGTCACACCTTTATCCAGTTTATTAAACTTATCTTCGTTAAATTTAAGTAACAATAAAATAGAAGATATCGGCCCCATTTTAAAACTTCACGGTTTAAAGGGGCTATATATAAAAAATAATAAAATCCATGATTTTAATTATATTGGCCAGCTGGGGCTGGAACATTTTGAAGGCTAGGCTACTTGTTTTATAAAATAAAAGGCATATACTTGGCAGTGCTATACCAGGCCAAGTTTATGCCTTTTTTAAATTAATTTAATTTACTTTAAATAGGTATCTAGGAAAAAATGTTTTTCCTTTTTTATTTTATAGGCGATTATAGCATCTAGGTTAATATTTTCTACGGAACGGAAAATATTCATTTCTATCATAGGGGAAATTTTACGGAATTGGCTAATGAGCCCCTTTACTTCTTCCCGTTTGGAGGGGTAAGTGTTTCCGTTTTCAGTAAGCTTGCAAGCGCAGCCAATAAAATTTAGGCTGTTATAATTTTTCCAGGATATAATGTCTTCTTCTTTTACTAGGTACAGGGGCCTAATAAGTTCCATATTTTCAAAGTTTGTTGAGTGCAGCTTTGGCATCAT
>JAITVM010000316.1 GCA_031285815.1 Clostridiales bacterium
GGTTAATTTGCCACAAAGCGTATTTTTAAAAGTATCAATATCATCCCCGTTTTTAAAAGCCGCCATCAGTAAACCAGAAACCTCCAGATAAGCTTCCCCTTTACATAAATCTATCTCAAATAATTCTTCTACTGCCTTTCCATTTTTTTGTTCTTCGAACCCTTTTATAAAATCCTCATCAATAAAATTAATATTCATATTCATAATATCCGGGCCCGCATTAATATTTTTTTCTTTATAAATACTAACCGCCTCAAAAAAGAATTTATTTATATTTTTTTTAGTTCTATATCTAATATCTAATATTTCTTCCTCGCCATTGTACAACGCCCTTTTCTTTTTTATACCATTTACCGTGTCCTTAACTTCTTTATTTCTGTAAATAAATTTATCTTCGCTTAATTTTGTTTTCTTTGCCCTGTTTGAAATATACTTCTCAAACTCTTTGTCAGCCTCAGCCTTTAATAAATTTTCACCACTGCCCCTTTTGTGGAATACAGAATAATTTTCTGTGCCGCCTAAATAAATTTGTTTCATTTCGGCTTCCTTTAAGAATTTCATACAAAACCCCCTCTTATAAAATATCCGGACCCATCTAGTTGTATGATAAAACAATTTCCATCTTTATGCAACAAAAAAAGGCCCACTCCCGTGGGCCAGTAATTATTTACTCTATATATTAATATTTATATTCTCCGACATAAATTTATCATGCACATAATTTGCGGCTATATCAACATTTTTTTCGTCTATCAAAACAGATATTTTTATCTCAGAGGTGCTGATCATATGAATATTTATATTAGCGTCATAAAGCGCCTCAAACATTAAGGAGGCAACCCCAGAATTTGTTGCCATCCCTGCGCCGACGATAGAAAGCTTAGCTATTTGCCCATCGGCGCTTAATTTTTCATAGCCGACAACATCCCTATTCTCTTCCAAAAGCCTAGTCGCCTCAACCAAATCTGATTTGGGGATAGTGAACGTAATATCCTTTGTCCCACCCCTGCCTATACTTTGCAATATGATATCAACATTGATTTTACTTTTGGCGAGGAGAGAGAAAATATTAAACGCTTTGCCCGGCTCATCGGCCACACCGATTAAAGATAACCTGGCTACATTCCTATCTACCGCTATGCCACTAACAAACATCTTTTCCACTTTAGAATCCTCCTTAACTACAGTCCCTTCAGCGTTTGTTAAGCTCGAACGTACTACTAAGTTAATATTGTGTTTTTTTGCCAACTCGACTGACCTGTTATGCAAAATCTGCGCGCCTAAAGAGGCTAACTCCAACATTTCATCATAAGAAATTTCATCTAATTTAACGGCATTTTTTACATAGCGCGGGTCTGCCGTATAAATCCCGTCTACATCTGTATATATTTCACAAAGGTCCGCGCTAAGCTTTGCGGCCAGCGCTACGGCCGTCGTATCCGAACCGCCGCGGCCTCAGGTAGTAATATCGCCTTTCCTGTTATACCCCTGAAACCCCGCAATAACAACGATGTTTTTATTATCTAGTTCTTGGAATATGCGGTCGGTATTTATATTTTTTATACGCGCATTAGTATGGTTAGACGAAGTATAGAAACCTATTTGCGTAGCGATTAACGACTTGGCCGGGCGCCCCAGCTCATGGATAGCCATAGCCATAAGGGCAACCGATTGTTGCTCGCCCGTAGCCAAAAGCATATCCAGCTCCCTTTTAGATGGGTTATCGGTAATTTCATTCGCTTTCTCCATAAGCTCATCTGTTGTATCCCCTTGGGCGGACAGGACGACGACAACTTGGTTGCCTTTGTCTGCCGTCTCAACAACCCGCCGCGCAACATTCATAACTTTTTCTTTGTCCGCGACCGAACTGCCCCCGAATTTTTGTACAACTAACATATTTTTTCCTCCTTAACAAGACATAAGTACAGCCCCATGTTGGTCAATCTTTATATTCCTAATATTCCAAACATCTTCTAAAGTATTTAAATACAATGCCATTTTACCAAAAAATTCGTCATCAGTCACAACAGAAATTAAAGTTGGCCCAGCCCCGCTTAAAAAACTTGCTTTCGCACCAAGCCGGCTTGCCTCTTTAAAAATATCATCCATATTGTTTATTATATTCGCACGGTATACCTGGTGGAGCCTGTCAGACATAGCTTCACCCAAACAATCAAAATCGCCCGAAGAAAGGGCCGCAACTAAAAGTGCCGCCCGTGAAACATTGAACACAACATCTTTTATATTATATTCTTTTGGCAGGATGCCCCTGGCCTTCTCTGTAGGCAGCTCAAAACCCGGTACCATAACCGCAAATTTAAGCTTATCCTGGCCTTTAATTTCTAATTTAATATAATCAAGCGCCCCGGGGGACATAACCCCAACAACCACCCCGCCAACAAGTGCCGGGGTTGAATTGTCCGGGTGGCCTTCTATTTCAGCCGCTATATAGGCCAACTCTTTTTTTGATAGGTGCGCGCCGGAAAAATAATCCGCCGCCAAAACCCCGGCAACAGTGCAGGCCGCACTGCTGCCCAGGCCCCTGGTGAGCGGTATATTATCCTCTTGCTTGATTATAAAGGAAGTATCCGGTTTCTTGCCAATAATATCATAAAAGCCCATCATTGTCTTATAAATAAGGTTAGACCCGTCTTTCGGGATTTCGGGTATAGCTGAAAAAATCTGCAATTTATCGCTTTTATCTATTTTAACATAATTATATAGTTCAAGCGCCATGCCAATACTGTCAAAGCCTGGGCCTAAATTTGCCGAAGTCGCTGGGACTTTTATTTCAATCATTATGGCTGCACCTCATATTCGATACTAAAAATATTACAAACCCCGCTAATTAAATTTTTATCTTTTAAAATATCCAGTTCCCGGCTTAAGCCGGCTTTGTCTATGCTTTTAGTAACAAACGCGGCATCTTCTGGGTAGCCGGTATGTGAAATAACAGTTTCCACACCCCAATTAATTAACTCTTCAAATAATTTATCACGGCTGTTTGTTTTAACGCGTACAAAGCTGTTATGCTTCACATAATCAAACGAAACTATTTCTTGTTTTTCTTTCGACCAGAAATAGCCTATATTTTTTTTATCATGGCGCAAGGCGTCAATAATATCCCCTACCACAGCGCTGGCGGTGGGCATTTTCCCTGCGCCTTTGCCATAGAACATTAATTCGTTAACTGCGTTGCCTTTAAGCAGGATAGAATTAAAAACGCTATGGATTCCATAAAGTGGGCTATCATCACGTAAAATTACCGGCATAACAGCGGCGGAATACGCGCCGTTTAATTTTTTAGCGCTGGCAATCAGCCTAAAAACCCCGCCAATTTCTTTAGCGAACGCGATATCCTCCGGCTTAACCGATTCTATGCCGCGGATTTCTAAATCATCATAATCAACGCTTTTGCCGGAAATAAGCGACAACAATATCGCCAGCTTCCTTCCGGTATCAACGCCGCCAATATCATCGGCTGGGTCTTTTTCGGCGTAACCTTTTTCTTGGGCACGCTTTAATGCCTCTTCAAACGCTATGCCGTCCCTTGTCATCTTCGTTAGTATATAATTTGTTGTGCCGTTTAAAATGCCCTTCATTTCAAAAATATCATCTGCCGTTAATGCCTGTTTAATTGAACGGATAATAGGTATCCCCCCACCGGCACTGGCCTCAAATAAAAAATTAATCTCCTTCGCCATAGCTATTTCTAAAAGCTCGGCACCATGTGCCGCAACCAATTCCTTATTTGATGTAACAACGCTTTTGCCCCGCAGCAGCGCCGACTTTACAAAACCATAAGCCGGTTTAAGCCCGCCCATTGTTTCAACAACAAGCTCAACCGAATCATCATCTAAAATATCGTTTATATTATTGGTGACTAAATTTTCAATTTCTTCACCTTTAAAATCATGGATATCTAAAATATATTTAACATTAATCTGTTTAAAAAACACGCGCTTTGAAATCAGCTCTTTGTTTAGCTTTATGACCTCATAAACGCCTGAGCCTACTACCCCATACCCTAATATGGCAATATTCAGCATCCGTAATCACTCCCTGGCTATTATTTTCAGGTTATTAACCCCGTCTGAGCTAATAATATTATTAACAAGGCCATTGAAATCCGTTTTTCCTGTCTCTAAAGTTATTGTAACGTTAGCTATATTATTAATCGGGATATTTTGATTTATAGTCAAAATATTTGCACCGCCGCCTGCAATTAGGTTTAAAGCGTTGGACAAAACCCCTGCCTTGTTTTCTAAAGTTAGGGCAATGGTTATTGTCCTGCCACGAAAATTTTCATAAAACGGAAAAACACTGTCCCTATATTTATAATATGCGCTACGGCTAATATTGACCATTTGTGTCGCATCCTTTACCGTTTTAGCCGTGCCGGACTCAAGCAATTTTTTTGCTTCAGCCACTTTTAAAAAAATTTCCGGCAGCGCGCCCGTTTCAACAATAAAGTACGTTACATCCTCTTTCATATCCTTGTCGCCCCATAATATACATTTGTTCTTGCAACAAAGAATATACCATAAGGCGCTTTTTTTTGCAAGCAATATAATCCACAAAAATATTAGGTTAGGAATGATTTCTTTGTGCCATTAAACATATCAAATCTGATTACGTATATGTGGTTAGATCAAATTTGTTTGCTATATTAAACCGGTTTATTAAAGATTTTTATAAGTAAATTAAAAGAGGTGGTTTTATGAATACATTAGGTAACCTTATCTGGATATTACTTTGCGGTTTTTGGGT